>JBLIKG010000029.1:0-14676 GCA_047636255.1 Roseivirga sp.
ATATTAAATTCGGGCGGTCCGCTATCGTTTTACATCTATTCAAAGAACTTCTCTATCTACTCCAACGACTCCCAACCTCCTTGCCACTATTTGATAGCTATATCGTCATGGTGTGGCAAATCTCTGCTGAAAATACTTTCGATAAACGTTTCATAAAAGGACTTCAACCCTTTCATAAATTTTAAGATAATCTCGTTCGATTATCCCATTTCTGCTTTACTCTTGCTCTAGTCTCTCTCAAAGCGGATGCAAAGGTAACTTAATGTTTTCTAATTCCAACAAATTAAAACAAAATAAGTTTTAAAGTTTTGTTCAGATAATTTGTCCAACATTTCAAGAAAAAATCCCCTCACTGCTTATCTGTAAGGGGATGCAAATGTACACTAAATAAATTGTAGTAAGCAAAAGAATTGAAGGTAAAATATCGATTATTTACAATCTTCTGTAAACCAATACTTTGTACTTACCTCTGGATCGTTTCTTTTCTATCGGGACCCAAGGATACAATTTTCACTGCTACTTCAGTCTCCTTTTCAATGTATTCTATGTACTCAATCAGTTCCTTAGGAAGGTCACTATACGAAGTAATATTTCTAACATCAGTCATCCAACCTTTAAAAGATTTATATACTGGTGTTACTTCTTCATCTAATAACTGGAAGGGCATCTCTTCTGATAAAGAGCCATCGGCCAACTTATAGTGCGTACATATTTTAATTTCATCTAGAGTACTCAGCACATCAGCTTTCATCATAAAGAGCTGGGTAACGCCATTGAGCATGATTGCATACTTAAGCGCAGGTAGATCCAACCAGCCACACCTTCTTGGCCTTCCGGTGGTTGCTCCGAACTCATGCCCATCCTTTTGAATCTTCGCTCCTATTTCGTCAAATAGTTCAGTTGGGAACGGCCCACCTCCGACTCGCGTACAATAGGCTTTGAAGATCCCGAAAACTTCCCCAATATTTCTTGGGGCAACACCTAGCCCAGTGCAGGCTCCGGCAGTCATGGTATTAGAACTGGTTACAAAAGGGTAGCTTCCGAAATCAATATCTAAGAGTGATCCTTGAGCACCTTCTGCTAAGACAGTTTGGCTAGACTTAATGCAATCATTGATTACATATTCACTATTGACTAGGTTAAATTCACGAAGAAAATTTACTGCCTCTATAAATGGGGCTTCGGCTTCTTCTAAATCGTATTCAAATTCATAATGGCTTAGAATGTTCTCATGTTTCTTCACCAAGTTTCTATATCGGCCTTCAAAGTCAGGCGCTACAATGTCACCAACTCTAAGTCCATTTCTTGCTACCTTATCTTGATAAGACGGGCCTATACCTTTTAAAGTAGATCCAATCTTATCCTTTCCTTTAGATTGCTCGTAGGCTGCATCGAGCAGTTTATGGGTAGGAAGAATAATTTGAGTCTTCTTTGATATAAAGAGGTTCTTCTTAAAATCAATATTGAATTTGGCAAGTGCTTCTATTTCTCTTTTGAAAACAATTGGATCAAGCACAACGCCATTTCCAATAATATTTTTGATGTTTTCTCTGAAAATACCTGAAGGAATTTGATGTAGCACATGCTTATTGCCGTCAAATTCTAAGGTATGACCGGCATTCGGGCCACCTTGAAAACGTGCAACAACATCGTATTTTGGAGCTAGTACATCAACTACTTTGCCTTTCCCCTCGTCTCCCCACTGGAGGCCTAAAAGTACATCAACCTTCATTCTGATTTATGATTTTAATTTTGATATGGCATCAGCCATTTTATTTTCTATGTTGAAAATCGCATTCAACTTGGTAATGATCAACAACTTCTTTACATGCTCTGATGGATTGACTATACAAATTTCACCATCCTGATTTCTGAATTTTGTCAGCATTGTTATCAACACTCCTATTCCGCTACTATTGATATACTTTACCTTACTAATATCTATTGCGCACAATTTCACTTCCTGGAGCAACGCATTGCTCACCTCTTCTAATAAGGAAGCTCCAATTTCTTCGCCTATCAGATTACCTGACAACGCTAACATTAGAATATCTGATTCTATTCTTGAAGTGTATTCCATAGTTTTAGTTTTTACTTCTCCTTTACTTTTGGCTTCGCGAAGAAATAAAGTGTGTGATGCATGATTTCAATATCAAACATCTCTTCCAAAGTGTTTTTTATGTTCTGAATTCTAGGATCACAAAACTCCAATACTTCAGTTGAATCTAACATTAAAATATGATCGTGTTGTTTAAAGCCATAAGACTTTTCGTATTGAGCAAGATTTTTACCGAATTGATGTTTACTCACCAAATCACACTCCACTAAAAGATCTAATGTATTATATACTGTCGCCCTTGAAACGCGATAGTTTTTATTCTTCATTGAAATGTAGAGTGACTCGACATCAAAGTGACCATCTCTAGAGTATATTTCTTCAAGAATTGCGAACCTTTCGGGTGTTTTTCTAAGCGCCTTATTTTCTAAAAAGGCGGTGAAGATTTTCTTTACTTGTTCAAAGACCTCAGGCTTTAACGGCATTCTTATTTGTGAATTAAAGTGCAAAGATATAATTCTAAACTAATTTCACTCATTATGTATACATGTATCGGGAAGGTAAGTTTTAGTAATTTACAGAAACTCACTTTAGACAGTTTTAGCAACATAAAAAATTCCTGTTACATTCTATTACATATCCTTTGACTCAAACCTTGTCACCTTCATAACGCCTTGTACCTTTTCTAACTTTCGAATGATATCGTCTAAGTGCTTGGTGTTATTTATATATAGCATAATCTGTCCATCAAAGATACCCGTTTCTGTATCAATACTAATAGAACGCATATTCACTTTAAGCTCATTGGATATAATATCGGTTACGTCCCTCATTAAACCGAGCCTATCGGTACCAATAATTCTCAAGCCAGCCAAAAAGGCATTTTGCTGTTCTGACATCCATTTAGCTTTGACTATTCGGTTTCCATGGTTCGAAAGCAACTCTGGTGCATTAGGACAAGTGGTTCTGTGGACTTTAATCCCTTCATTAATAGTAACGAAGCCGAAAACGTCATCTCCAGGGATAGGGTTGCAGCATCTGGCAAGGCGATAATCTACCATATCCATGTCCTCACCAATCAGTAACAAGTCTTTATCAGTAGTCTTCATCTTACTGAAGTCGTCACTGTAGTCGCTAAATTTCTCAGACTTAGCCCTAGGTGATTTCGATTTCACCTTGTGCTCTTTGTATTTTTTAATTTCAGTCGGATCTATAATCCCTTTTCCAACCTTATAGTAAAATTCCGTTACGGTTTTCTCTTCGAAGAATGCTCTTAGCTGATTGGCAATGTCGCTATCAAAAGGAATTTTCATTTGTTTGAGCTTACGCTGAACGATTTCCTTACCATCCGATACTGCTTCCTTCTTAAATTCCTTTAAGGCATCTTTAATTTTTGCCCTAGCCTTAGAAGTAACCGCAAAGCGCAGCCAATCTTCATTAGGCTTTTGTTTCGAAGAAGTTAGAATCTCAATTTGATCCCCGTTCTTCAATTCATAATTCAGCGGAACTAGCTTGTTATTTACTTTTGCCCCTAGGCATTTTGCTCCTACTTCGGTATGAATTTCAAACGCAAAGTCAAGTGCTGTGGCGCCAACCGGAAGAATTTTAAGGTCGCCTTTAGGGGTGAAAATAAATACCTCTTCGGTAAATAAATTGGCGCGAAAATCATCTACAAATTCAATCGCACTGGTATCATTTTGCTCTAACATTTCACGGACTTTGTGAATCCACTGCTCAAGACCCGACTCGTGTGCAGTAGTTGGGCCATCCTTATACTTCCAATGTGCTGCGTAACCTTTCTCCGCAATTTCGTCCATTCGCTTTGCCCGAATTTGTACTTCAACCCATTTTCCAGTCCTGCTCATTACAGTAGTATGCAATGATTCATAGCCATTGGCCTTTGGTGTACTTACCCAATCTCGAAGCCTGTCTGGGTTTGGGGTATAAAAATCGGTTACAATTGAATATACTTGCCAACATGCTGCTTTCTCGTGATCATGATCCGTTTCAACTATAATTCTGATAGCGAAAAGATCATAGACTTCTTCGAAAGGAATATTTTGCTTCTTCATTTTATTCCAGATCGAATAAATTGATTTGGGCCTGCCTTTTACTTCGAAACTTAGTCCTGATCGATTGAGCTCATCTTGTATGGGTGTGATAAAGCTTCTAATAAACCTATTTCTAGAAGATTTACTCTCTGCAATTTTTGAGGATATATCAGCATAAACATCTTCTTCGGTATATTTTAGCCACAAATCCTCTAATTCTGACTTTATTGAATAAAGCCCTAAACGGTGGGCAAGTGGCGCATATAAATAAATGGTTTCTGAGATAATCTTGAGTTGCTTATGGCGAGGCATACTTTCCAAAGTCCGCATATTGTGCAGCCTGTCTGCTAGCTTCACCAAAATAACTCTTACATCTTCAGAAAGGGTAAGCAGCATTTTCCTAAAATTTTCGGCCTGTTGCGAGCTTCCGTAGTCGAAAACGCCAGAGATCTTGGTCAATCCATCTATGATCTTAGCCACTTTAGGGCCGAAACCAGCATTAATTTCGTCCAGCTCAATTTCCGTATCTTCGACCACATCATGCAATAAGGCAGCGATTATGGAGGTTGTACCTAGCCCAATTTCCTCCACACAAATTTGAGCCACAGCCAATGGGTGATAAATATAGGGCTCACCAGACTTCCTACGCATTTCCTTGTGCGCGTCTAAAGACATATAAAATGCCTTCTTAATCATTTTGGCATCATCATCTTTTAAGAAAGGTTTCGCAATACGCAAAAGTTTGCGATACCTTCTTATGATTTCCTTCCGTTCCTCTTCAACATCAACCGCTATCATAAACTCATTTTATACACTGCAAATTGGGATCAATAATTTTTACAAAAAAAGAATTTTGAACACTTGAATTCTATACCATTTCATTTACCTTTGCGTTCCATTTTCCAGATACATGCGGATGTGGCGAAATTGGTAGACGCACTAGACTTAGGATCTAGCGCTGCGAGGCATGGGGGTTCGAGTCCCTTCATCCGCACATTACGAACCCTCGATCTAAGATTGAGGGTTTTTTTATAATTGACATCAAAAATTAACAGGTTTTGGACATTTCATTAAACAAAAAAGATTCGAACGTTGCTTCAATTAAAATTAAATTAATCGAAGCAGATTACCAATCGAAGGTAGAAGATAAAATCAAAGATCAAGGGAAAAAAGCCCAAATCAAAGGTTTTAGAGCTGGAAAGGTTCCTTCTGGCTTAATTAGAAAAATGT
The DNA here is from genome assembly GCA_047636255.1 of Roseivirga sp. Taxonomy (GTDB): domain Bacteria; phylum Bacteroidota; class Bacteroidia; order Cytophagales; family Cyclobacteriaceae; genus Roseivirga. The sequence goes on from JBLIKG010000029.1 coordinate 5,338, forward strand.
ATGGCAAATCAATTCTTGTTGATGAGATCAATCATATTGTTGGTCACGCCATTCAGGATTATATTAAAGACAATGACCTGAAGATTTTAGGTGACCCGCTTCCTAATCAAGCCCAAGTTGAATCTGTTGACTGGGATGCTCAAACTGATTTTGAATTCGAATATACCATCGGGTTGGTCGAAGACTTCACCGTTTCTCTTGATAAGGTGTCTGTTACGTCTTATAAAATTAAAGCAGACAAAGCAGTAATCGATGACGCCATTGATAACGTGAGAAATCAGTTCGGCACAATGACCAATCCAGAAGTGAGCGAAGAAGGCGATATGCTTTATGGAACTTTGAAAAGCGAAATTGGCGAAATAGAGCATGACACTACGCTCGACCCATCGACTTTTACTAAAGCCGAAGCTAAAAATTTCGTTGGTAAGAAATCGACAGACGAAATTAAAGTAGACTTAAGCAAGTTGTTTAAAACTGAAGATGAAATTGCTTCTCACCTAGGTAAAACAGCTGATGAAATAACTGATTTAGACCCTTCGTTTATTTTCGTTGTAAAAAACATCAACCGTAAAGAGAAGGCTGAAATGAATCAAGAGCTTTTTGATAAGACTTTTGGGCCTGACACCATAACAGACGAGACGGAATTCACGCTCAAGGTTAAGGAAACTATTGAAGAGAATTACGCAAGAGAAACTGCCTCTTACTTGAATAAAACGGTTCAGGATAAATTAATGGAGGTGACTAAAATTAACCTTCCTGATGAGTTCTTGAAAGATTGGCTGAAAGTGACTGGCGAAGGCAAAGTAACTGATGCTGATATTGAAAAAGAATACCATATGTATGCAGATCAATTGCGTTGGAACCTGATTTCTGGTCAGATTGCAAAATACAATGAAATCAAAGCAGAGCATGAAGATATCAAAGAAGCCACTCGTGCAATGATTGCTCAGCAATTTGCTGGATCAGGTATGGGCCAATTTGCAGAGCAGATGGAATCATTCGTTGAACACTACCTTCAAGGCGAAAAAGGTCAGAATTACATGAAAATGGCCGAGCAAGTTCAAGAAAATAAAGTAATGGACTTTGTGAAGGGAAAAATTGACATCAAGGAAAAAGAAGTAGATGTCGAAAAATTTAAAGAGATTGTTCAGAACTAATTGACTAATCGACCTGTTAAAATTAAAGTCCTTTGAACGAAGGGCTTTTTTTTTAAATTTGTTCAGCTCAATATTTGAAATTACATGATAGATAAAAACGAATTCAGAAAATACGCAATTCACAATAGAGGCATTAGCGGATCTAACATTGATCGTTACGCCAACGGAATTGAGAATATGACAAGGTCAGTTATCGAAGAAAGACCTACGAGATTTGCAGAGATTGATGTGTTTTCTCGATTAATCATGGATAGAATCATCTTCCTAGGAATGGGAGTTGATGATAACATCGCTAATATTATTACAGCTCAGCTTTTATTCTTAGAGTCAGTTGACCCTAGAAGAGATGTTTTGATGTATATTAATAGCCCAGGAGGATCAGTTTACGCTGGTTTAGGGATTTACGACACCATGCATTATGTTGCTCCTGATGTTGCTACAATCTGTACTGGTTTAGCGGCTTCAATGGGTGCTGTTTTGCTTGCTGGCGGTGCTGCTAAGAAAAGAGCTGCCCTACCACATTCAAGAATTATGATTCACCAACCGATGAGTGGAATGCAAGGTCAGGCTTCAGATATGGAGATTTCTTTGCGTCAAACTTTAGAAGTGAAAAAAGACCTTTATGATATTCTAGCCAAACATTCTGGCCAGACTTATGAAAAAATAGAGAAAGACTCTGATAGAGATTATTGGATGAGAGCTGCAGAAGCCAAAGAATATGGCTTAATAGACGAAGTTCTCGTTAGACCAACAAAATAAGATTATGGCAGAAGTAACCTGTTCTTTTTGCGGAAGAAATAAGAAAGATGTAGACTTGATGATTTCAGGAATACACGCGCACATCTGTAATCACTGTATTACTCAGGCGAATCAAATTCTTTCAGAAGAACTAAAAACAAAAAGTAAAGAAGAGGCATCTCCGAAATTCAATGTGATTAAACCGATCGAAATGAAAAAGCATTTGGATCAGTACGTTGTAGGTCAAGATGAAGCCAAAAAGGTTATTTCTGTCTCTGTTTACAATCACTATAAACGTTTATCTCAAAAAAGACTAGACGATGATATCGTGATTGAGAAATCAAACATTATCATGGTAGGCGAAACGGGCACAGGCAAAACCTATATTGCCCGTACGCTCGCCAAAATCCTTCAAGTTCCTTTCTGCATTGCCGATGCAACCGTTCTGACAGAAGCTGGATATGTGGGTGAAGATGTTGAGAGTATCTTAACTCGTTTACTACAAGCGGCCAATTACGATGTAGAATCGGCTGAAAGAGGCATTATCTACATAGATGAAATTGACAAGATTGCTAGAAAGTCAGATAATCCATCAATTACACGAGATGTGAGTGGAGAAGGTGTTCAGCAAGCTTTGCTTAAATTGTTGGAAGGAACTCACGTGAATGTTCCGCCTCAAGGTGGAAGAAAGCATCCAGACCAGAAAATGATTTCGGTGAACACTGAAAATATCCTTTTCATTTGTGGTGGTGCTTTTGATGGCATCCAACGCCATATCGCCAACAGGTTAAATTCTCAACCACTTGGATTTGTTTCAGCAAAAGATGATCAAGAGGAGTTTGACAGAGAAAATCTTCATCAATATATCAACGCTCAAGACCTTAAGAATTTCGGTTTAATCCCAGAGCTTATTGGTCGATTACCAGTAGTTACTTTCTTAAATCCATTGACCTCAGAAATCCTTAAGGATATACTTGTAAACCCTAAAAATGCACTCACTAAGCAATATATCAAGCTTTTTGAGATGGAAGATAAAGAACTTGTTTTCGAATCAAGTGCATTGGATTACATTGTCGTAAAAGCGCTAGAGTATAAGCTTGGCGCCCGTGGTTTAAGATCAATTTGTGAGGCCATCATGACAGACGCTATGTTCGAAATGCCTTCAGACAATACCATTCATAAGCTGGAGATTGACCTAGATTACGCTAAGGAGAAATTCGAAAAAGCCAAGTTTAAGAAATTGAAGGTGGCGTAAAGAAGTCGGAAGTCGGAAGTCGGAAGTCGGAAGTCGGGTAAGATGAACTTGGGTACCTAGTTTTAGGTTTCTAAAAATGATTGATTAACCGAAATATTTTACAAAGTTTCGAGGTGTTTCGTAGAGTTTAAGAGAATGCAGCTTGCCATTAGGCGTAATTCTAGATACCTCAGGCTCTAATATTTTCCAGATTTCCATTACAAGAATTTCACAGCTCGCCATTTTACCCAACATAAAATCGACATCAATATTCAGATTTTTGTGATCAAGCTTATCAATCACTTTATCTCGAATCAAGTTAGATAACTGCTTTAAATCAACCACAAAGCCAGTATCTGGATCAGGCATTCCCTTCACCGTTGTGATCAGTTCAAAATTGTGCCCATGCCAATTGGCGTTAGCGCAAGGCCCAAAAACCTCAGTGTTCTTTTCTTCCGTCCAATTTGGGTTATATAGTTTGTGAGCAGCGTTGAAATGCTCTTTCCTACTAACGTAGATCATACTTGCATTTGAAATTCGTGGCAAATATAGTGGGTATTTGATTAACTTTGGCCATCACAATTAAGGATACTTTATGATCGTAGTTACAGGGGCAGCAGGGTTTATTGGGAGTTGTTTAGTCGCCAAATTGAATCAAGAAGGCTTCAACCATATCGTGGTGGTAGACAAATTTGATAACGATGTAAAAAACAAAAATCTTGAAGGTAAAAAGATCCTCGAATCTGTAGATCGCGATCATTTTATTGAATGGCTTGATAGAATTGGAGATAAGGTTGAGTTCATCTTCCACCTGGGTGCCAGAACGGATACGGCTGAATTCGACAAAGATTTACTCAACCGAATGAATACTGAATACACTAAGCAAGTTTGGCTCAAGTGCATTCAATATCAAATCCCATTGGTTTACGCATCTTCTGCTGCTACTTATGGTTTGGGTGAATATGGATATGACGATGATCAATCCAACATTGATAAATTAATTCCACTCAACCCATATGGCGTTTCTAAAAATGAATTCGATAAGTGGGCTATTCAGCAAGAAAAAACTCCATTCTTCTGGGCAGGCTTAAAGTTCTTTAATGTGTATGGCCCGAACGAATACCACAAAGGGAGAATGGCTTCTGTAATCATGCACGCGTTCAACCAAATTGAAAAAACCGAGGAAATGAAACTCTTCCGTTCACACAATCCTGAATTCAAAAATGGAGAGCAAATGAGGGATTTCGTGTATGTGAAAGATGTGGTGGATGTGTGTTACTTCTTAATGCATCACCGAAAAGATTCCGCGATTTATAACTTAGGAAGCGGGCAAGCACGCACCTTTTTAGACCTTGTAAAGGCAACTTTCAAAGCCATGGGTAAAGCCGAGGACATCTCTTTTATTGATACCCCAGCAGACATTCGTAATAAATACCAATATTTCACTGAAGCCAATATGGCCAAATTGAAATCAATTGGTTTCGATCAAGAGTTTACAACATTGGAAGAGGGTGTTGAGGATTATGTGAAGCATTACTTGATGCCAAACTCATACTTATAAGCTCTTATTGCTCAATCCATTCAGCAACGAACAAGTTAGTATCTCTCGTCCCTCCATTATTTCTGTTAGAAGAGAATACTAAATATTTTCCATCATTCGAGAATACAGGGAAAGCATCGAAAGTATCGTCCTGAGTGATTCTTGTCAAGCCAGTACCATCCGTATTGATCATATAGAGGTTAAAAGGGAAGCCCCTTTCGGCAGTATGGTTTGATGCAAAAATGATTTTATCACCAGAAGGGAAAAAGAACGGAGCCCAATTGGCTTGGCCCAAATCAGTCAGTTTTCTGAGGTCAGAACCATCTGCGTTGCATATGTAAAGCTCCATATCCGTTGGCATCACAAGGCCTTCTTTCAACAAGTCTTGATATACTTTAATATCCTCTTCGGTCTTCGGGCGAGAAGACCTGAAAATCAATTTCGCACCATCAGGTGAAAAGAAAGCGCCACCATCATAACCCAACTCATTTGTGATTTGCTTCACCTCAGTACCATCTAGGTTCATGGTGAAAAGTTCCAAATCACCTGTTCTCATTGAAGTGAAGACTATTTTATCTCCTTTTGGCGAAACTGTTGCTTCAGCGTCATAACCTTCTTCATCCGTCAATTGAGCAATGATATTCCCATCAAGATCGGCTTTGAAAATATCGAAGCTCGGATAAATCGGCCAAACATACTTTCCATCAGTTCTTCTTTCTGGAACAGGTGGGCAAGCTTCTCCACCTAAATGAGTTGAACCGTAAACTATGGTTTGATTATCAGGTAAAAAGTACGAACAGGTCGTTCTTCCTAATCCAGTGCTCACTAAGGTTGGCCTATTGTTTTTGAGGTCATCGTTTCTCCAGTCAGTCACAAAAATCTGATCACAACTCACGCCCCACTCACTGTAATCCGACTGGAAGACAATCTGCTTGTCGTCAAAACTCCAATAGGCTTCAGCATTATTTCCTCCAAAAGTGAGCTGCTTGACGTTTTTTAGAAATTTTCTTTCTTCGGGCTTTAGCAATAGAGAATCAAGATTTTGAACTGAGGTTTCATTCTCTGATTTCTTCGTGTTTGAATTACAACTACTTAATGCCATAAGGGTGATGAGCACCCAAAGTAAATTCTTCATTCGACTGACTTGTTTTTGCTGTCGCGAAGATAATGATTATTATCTTTGAGCTTAAATTTTATAACATGAGAAGGCCTGCCAATTTCATCATACTTTTTTTTTCGATCTTCATTTTTGGATGTACCCCTTTCGTTACGGACAAGGAAATTAAGACGGGTTTAGAAAAGGACATTGCTTACCTAGCAGATGACAAGCTCGAAGGAAGGGCCATTGGCAGCGAAGGTGAAAAACTAGCCGCTGATTATATTGCCAAAGCATTCGAAAAACTAGGTTTAACACCAATGGGTAATGATGGCTATTTCCAAGTATTCAATGTAAACAAGCCTGCTAACCCTCATGAACAAGCGGTAATAGGCAATGAAAGTGAAGGCATCACAGGTAGAAATGTTGTAGGTTATATAGATAATGAAGCTGCGCAAACTGTTATCATTGGAGCACACTTTGATCATTTAGGCTACGGTGCTGAAGGGTCCCTTTACAGAGGCGAACCGGCTATTCATAATGGAGCCGATGACAATGCGAGTGGCACTGCTGCGATTCTTCAATTGGCCAGGATAATGAAAAATAAAGGAAAGGATAAAAACTACATCTTCATTGCATTCTCTGGCGAAGAGAACGGACTATGGGGTTCTAACTATTTTTCCAAGAATTCAACGGTTGATTTAGATTCTGTAAACTTTATGATCAACCTCGACATGGTGGGTAGAATGAATGAAGAAAAAACTGTTGCGATCAGTGGAGTTGGAACCAGCCCAGCTTGGAACGATAAGCTTGCATTAGCAAATACAGATACATTGAAGCTAGTCACCTCAGAATCTGGTGTTGGACCATCAGACCATACCTCTTTTTATTTGCAAGACATTCCAGTGCTTCACTTCTTTACTGGTCAACATGAAGATTATCATAAGCCAAGTGACGACTCTAATAAGATCAATTATACAGGCATAGTCAAGGTGGTCAGGCTAATTGAAAGAGTTGTGTTATCGTTAGACCCAGAAGAGAAAATTGCCTTTACCAAAACACAAGACAGCAGCGGTGATAATCCAAGGTTCACCGTATCGTTAGGTGTTGTGCCAGATTATTTATACGATGGACAAGGAATGAGGATTGACGGTGTATCGGAAAACAAACCGGCCGAGAAGGCAGGGATGCAGAAAGGTGATATTGTCATGAAATTAGGAGATTCGACCATTGTTGACATGATGGGCTATATGAGAGCGCTAAGTATATTTAAAGCTGGCGACAAGACTCAGCTTCAATATAAAAGAGGCGAAGAAATCATATCAGTTGATGTCATATTCTAGCCTGTGCTGTTACTTTTCCGAAAGATGAATAATCAGAAATTTAAGCCTAAAAAATAACTCTCTAAAATTTTCACTCACTGTCAGGAACCTATATCTGGAATGATTGTTCTGTTACCATAAACCATATTTTGGAACAATCATTCTAATATAAAAACCATGACAAAATTAAAAGACAAAGTTGCCGTAATTACAGGCGGTAGTACAGGAATTGGCCTTGCTACAGCTAAAACATTTTTAGCCGAAGGCGCCAAAGTAATTATCACTGGAAGAACCCAGTCCACATTAGACGCAGCGGTATCGGAGATCGACAACCCGAATTTGACAGCAATCACCTCTGATACTTCTAAACTTAAAGACATTAGCGCGTTAGTCGAAAAAGTAACAGCCCAATTCGGTCAAGTAGATATTCTATTCGCCAATGCGGGGATCGCATGGTTCGCTCCTATTGAAGCCTCTGATGAAGCCTTTTTTGATGCTCAGTTTAATACAAACGTAAAAGGCTTATTCTTTACAGTTCAGAAATTCTTACCTATTTTCAATGATGGCGGAACAATCGTTCTGAATGCTTCTGCAGTAATACATAAAGGATTCCTCAATGGATCTATTTACTCCGCAACTAAAAGTGCTGTGCGTAGCTTTGCAAGAACATTATCCGCAGAATTAGCTCCAAGAAAAATCAGAGTTAATGCAGTAAGCCCTGGTCCGATTGAAACACCAATCTACGGCAAAATGGGAATGACAGAAGAGCAATTAAATGGCATGGCCGCAGGGATGATTGAGATGGTTCCCATGAAAAGATTTGGCGTCTCAGAGGAAGTTGCTAAAGCAGTATTGTTCTTAGCCTCAGACGACTCTTCGTATGTAGTTGGAGAGGAGATTTTAGTAGATGGCGGAATCGCGACTATCTAACATTTTGACAATTACAGAACGATCAGTTAAATTGAGTGACTGATCGATTTTAAAATGGCTAGGAAGAAGAATTTTGATGAAGTTGAAGTGCTTGATAAAGCGGTAAACCTTTTTTGGGAAAAGGGCTATAATGCCACCTCAGTTCAGGATTTGGTAGATGGGTTAGGCATCAATCGAGCTAGTATTTATGATACTTGGGGAGATAAGCACCAGCTCTACCTTTCTGCTTTAAAGCGATACCGTCAAAACTCATCTTCTTGGCTATTAAATGAAATTCGATCCGAGCAATCTGCACTGATCATCATTCAGAAGTTCCTGAATTTGACTATCCAAAGTGTAATCAACGACCATGATAAACGCGGCTGTTTTATTATTAACTCGTCTACGGAGCTAAGCAATTGCGATCAAGAAGTCGATGATCTTGTTCACGAGAATCGAAGGACAATGGAAAAAGTTTTAACTCAGCTGATAAAAGAAGGTCAAGAAGATGGTGAAATTAATAAACGTCATTCAAGCGAGGCCTTAGCGCGGTATATTTTCAGCACAATTGGCGGCTTGAAAGTGCTCGGTATGGGGCAAATTACAGAGCAAGAATTGAAAGAGATAGTGGACGTTACACTTTCCGCATTAAACTGACCTTTATCAGGTTTTTCTTTGATCCATTCATTTATGTTTGCAGAAAACGCGTAAGATGAATACCCTTTACTTATTCTTTGAAAGACATCAGCACCAACTACTTCGAATTTCCATCGGAATACTTTTCATTTGGTTCGGACTGTTAAAATTCTTCCCTGGAGCAAGTCCAGCAGAACGTCTGGCTACAGATACTATTCAAATCCTAACTTTTCACCTTATTCCGGCTGCAATCAATTTCAAAATTCTCGCTACCCTCGAATTGCTTTTAGGGATTCTTCTGGTTTTCAGTAAAGAATACAAAATTACGTTCTGGCTATTGGTGTTTCATATGCTAGCCACGTTTACCCCAATCTTCATTCAGAGTGATGTTACCTTTAAGGAAATACCCTTTAAGCTCAGTCTCGAGGGTCAGTATATTATCAAGAATCTGGTCATCTTGTGTTGTGCATTTATCCTTTTGATAGGTCATCGCGCTAAGCTCGCGAAGAAGACACTGCAATAATTTTGAACTTCTTCGGCTAAATACTACTTTAACTATCAACAAAATTATTGGATTTGAATTACGATTTAGTCATTATTGGTGGTGGCCCCATTGGCCTCAATTGTGGTATAGAAGCAAAAAAAGCAGGCTTGAACTATGTCATTCTTGAAAAAGGAGTGCTAGTCAATTCGATTTATAACTTCCC
>JBLIKG010000030.1:0-14608 GCA_047636255.1 Roseivirga sp.
TGTATTAATTCTGGTCTTTACCTTTAGAACGGTCTTTAGTCTACAAAATCACCATACTTCTTGTAAGGTTAAATGCTTTCACCTAATATAGTACCTCAAATAAATTTAATTCCTTGGGTATAATTGAAGATGCGATAACAGGTTTTGCTGGCTGGATTTGGGGTATTCCACTGCTTATTTTAGTCATGGGTGGAGGATTGATCTTTCTACTATACTCAAGATTTTTACCCTTCAAATACCTTGGTCATGCAATAAACGTATTGCGCGGTAAGTATGACAATAAGGATGAAGAGGGTCAAATCACCCACTACGAGGCACTTTCAACGGCCATTGCAGCAACAGTAGGGATGGGTAATATCAGTGGTGTAGCAGTTGCTATAACGATGGGTGGCCCGGGAGCGATTTTTTGGATGTGGGTATCCGCATTTTTTGGAATGGCGACTAAATTTTTCACATGTACGCTAGCAGTAATGTACCGAGGAAAGGATTCTGAGGGTGAAGTGCGTGGAGGACCAATGTATGTGATTACCGAAGGTTTAGGTCAAAAGTGGAAGCCCATGGCGACTTTTTTCTGTGTAGTAGCTTTGGTGGGAGCTTTACCAATTTTTCAAGCAAATCAGTTAACAGCGGCATTAAATACTATTTTAGGGCCTGCAATAGGCTATGATACCGAAGCTTCAATTGCCGTTTTCGGCTCATCTATAAAGACATCTTCCCTGATTACAGGTTTGGTTTTAATGGTTTTAGTATCATTGGTCATTTTCGGTGGTATTAAAAGAATTAGTAAAGTGGCGTCTAAGCTTGTTCCAGCTATGGTGGTGCTTTATTTTGTTTTGGTGGTTTACATTTTACTTCAAAATATTTCAGGTATCCCAGATATTTTCTTTTCTATATTGGATGAGGCATTTAGTGGAAGCGCTATTCTGGGTGGGGGTATTGGCGCTGTGATAATCACAGGTGCTAAAAGAGCTGCATTTTCAAATGAGGCAGGAATCGGTACAGCACCAATGATTCATGGCGATACCAAAACAGAAGAACCCGTACGAGAAGGTTTAGTAGCTATGTTGGGCCCTGCGATCGATACTCTTTTAGTTTGTTCATTAACAGCCTTTGTTATTCTTGGTACGGGCGTTTACGATCAATATGTAGGCGCTGCAGACACAGGTCTATTAGGGGTTACGCTTACGCTTGAAGCTTTTAATACAGCCATTCCAGGTGTAGGTGGTTATTTATTGGGACTTTGTATTTTAGTATTTGCAGTTTCAACCCTCCTTTCTTACTCTTATTACGGGGTGAAGAGCATGTCCTATATGTTCGGAGTGAAGCGCGGTAATTACTATAACTACATTTACATCGCCACGATAGTGGTCGGTGCAGTTTCTTCCCTTGGATTCGTGGTGAGCTTAATTGATGGTGGCTTTGCTTTAATGGCTATTCCAACCATGGTTTCGGCTCTTATTCTGGCGCCCAAGGCAATGGCAGCAGCGAAAGATTATTTCGCACGTCATAAAGCGGGGGCATTTGATAAAGAATAAAGATTATTAGTATCACCACTTAAATCTCTGGGAGGGGATTCTCGATTTGTTTATGAAAAATTAATTTGAGGTTGAGTGATTTGGCTTTTTGGTTAATACCTTTATGGCAATTAAAATTACCATGATCAAATTCAAAGTTCTTTTTTGTATTCTTTTCTTCCTTCTGCAAATATCTATTTTTGCGCAAGATGAGAAATCAAAATCTGATAGTCTTGAAATCACAATATCAACAGGTGCTTTGGTCTCTACTAATGATAAGTTACTGCCATTCTATTTGGTGAATAATCAGTTCGGAGAGGTAGATCCAAAGGGTAATTTTTTTCTGTCCGGTCAGCTTCTATATGAAAAAGACCTAGTTAAGAATTTTAAGTTCACTTCCGGTTTTGGTTTTCGAAATGATATTTTTTCTAAGTATTATTTGAGCTTGAGTTTTAAGGATTGGCATTTAGAGACAGGGCGCATCCAACAAACATCTGGTGGTTTTGACTCAGGTCTTTCTTCGGGATCGCTAGCATTGAGCGAAAATGCCTTGCCTGTTCCTATGGTAAGCCTAAGTTTGAAGGAGTACAAACCGATACCTTTTACACATGGTTATCTAAAGTATAAGGGTTCTTTTAGTCATCGATGGCTTGAGGAGGATAGATATATTTCAAATGCTCAACTGCATGGTAAGTCTTTTTACGCGATGCTTGATCTCGAAGAGGTAATAGGACTTCAGGTTTCTTCAGGTATAGTTCATTTTGCTCAATATGGAGGAGTTTCTCCTCAAGGTGACCGTCAGCCGAGTGATTTTGCTGATTTCTTAAGGGTATTTATGGGAGCAGGTATTGTTGATCCTGATGATATTGGTAGAGGCGAGGGCAACGGTTTGGGCAATCATTTGGGTATCACGGAATTCACTTTCAAAAAAATTATTGGGAAGCATACCCTCAGTTATAATTACCAAAAGCAATTTGAAGATGAAGGCAGCATTCAATATATCAGCCTTAAAGATTTCTTAATGAGTTTGGAATGGGATCTGGGCAATAAAGAGGGATTAGTAACTAAAGTCCATTTAGAATGGTTGGAATCGAAATGGCAAAGTGGTAGAGGATTTCCTGATCCCACTGAGACTGTTCAGACAGTTGAAGATAACATGGGAAATGAATTTGGAGAAAGAGATGATTATTACAATAACTATTTATACAGATCTGGATGGACCTACAATGAGAGGGTGATGGGAAATCCACTTTTTCTTACTTATAAATACACACTCAATTTTTTGAATCCATACCCAGATTATGGAGTGGCTATTGCCAATAATCGGATTTCAGCAGTGCATCTTGGTCTAGAGGGGAAACTTTCCGATAAAATTACCTATAAAGGGCTATTTACTTACTCAAAGAATTTTGGTACTTATGCAGGTGTCTATGAAGGTAGGTTTAATTGGGCGGGCATTACCACTGATCCCAATTTTGATTATGCTTTTTTGCCAGCACTAAGCCAATTTTATTCTGCAATTCAACTTCAATGGAAGAATCCATTCAATAAAGAAGGTTTGAGCTTTGAGACAAAATTGGCTTTTGATAAAGGCGAATTATATGATGCCTTGGGTATACAACTCTCTGTTTCCTATTCGTTGCTAAATCATTAAATCGAATTTATGGCGTAGAAAGGTCAAACTAGTTTTATATCTTTGTCTCATTGTAATTTTTTATAGTTTAATTAAAAAAGAAACAAGTCTATCGTAATGAAGAAAAGGTTTAATAAATACTTCCCTTATTTATTTGTTCTTGGAGAAATGATTGTTTTATCACTCATTTTTTTTGGTTCAATTTATATTGCGGAAGGGAATTTTATTATTAATCGAACATATGGCTTGTCTCTAGCAGTTTACCTCACTTCTTGGCCAATTATTTCGTATTTAAATAAGGACTATAAAATCGGTAGGGCAGTTAGTTATTATAATACCTTCAAAAAGGCTTTTATCAGCGTTTTCATATTTGTTTCCTTTATTTCCATTTTTTGGCTTTTTGCTGAGTTACACTTTATTGATAGGCATTTTTTCATAGCATTAGTTCTTTTGCTATTTGTGTGGCTTACGATTTATAGAGTGTTTGTTCATCTTATTCTTGATAAATACAGAACATTCGGTGGAAATATAAGATATGCTATAATTTTAGGGTATGATGATTTAGGTAAGAAACTCTTTGAGACACTCCAAAAGAAAAGTCATTATGGCATTAGAGTAAAAGGGTTTTATGGTGATGCGACAGCTTCACACATTCATCCGCATCTTGGCCAATTCAATGACTTTAATGCAGCCAATATTGAGGACATTGATCATATCTACGTGAGTGAGAGAGTACCGAGTGAAGTTTTGGAGCGTGCTATTGAAATTGGAGAAACTAGTCTGAAAAAGGTAAAGTTACTACCAGAATTCAAGACAGAGGCAATCAAGACGTTCGTTTTAAGGCGTTATGACTCTGTTCCAATTATTGACATCAATAATCTACCACTCGATACAAGTGCGAATAAATTTATAAAACGTGCTTTCGATGTGGCTTTTGCTTCTGTCATTGTTGTTTTCTTTTTGAGCTGGATGTACCCTTTATTTGGACTAATAATAAAACTGGAATCAAAAGGGCCAGTGATGTTTAGGCAATCAAGGCATGGTAAAGGGAATATTCCTTTTTATTGTTATAAATTCCGAACCATGGTAAAAAACAAAGAGTCGGATTATTTATGGGCAAGTCGGGATGACGAACGAATAACTAAGTTTGGCGCATTTCTTAGAAAAACAAGTCTTGATGAATTCCCTCAATTTTTTAACGTACTAATCGGTAATATGTCCATCGTTGGGCCCCGCCCACATCCAATTTCATTGAATCACTCATATCAAGACAAGGTAGAAAAATACGCTAAGCGTCATGCTTACAAGCCTGGTGTTACTGGCTTGGCTCAGTCCATGGGATATAGAGGAGAGATTACTGATTATTATCAAATGAGTTCTAGAGTGAGGTTAGACCGCTTTTATTTACAGAATTGGTCTTTTTTGTTGGATATGAAGATCATCAGTTTGACAGTCTTCGCTATGGTAAAAGGGCAGAAATTGGCTTATTAATGCTGTGCATTAATAAGCCAGATTGCTACTTGATATAATTTTCAAAGTTTTTGTGATCCTTTTCAAAAAGCTTCTCCTTTGGTAGGGACCTGAAGTAGTCATAAGTAATTTTCAAGCCTTCTGCTCTTGATACCTTCGCTTCCCAGCCTAATATTTCATTTGCCTTTGTTGTGTTGGGTTGTCTTTGCATCGGATCGTCTTTAGGCAGTGGTTTGTAAACTACTTTTTGGTCCGTACCTGTTAATGCTATTATTTCTTCGGCAAATTGAGAAATTGTGATTTCATCTGGGTTGCCTATGTTTACTGGGTATGGATAGTCTGAAAGCAATAATCTATAGATACCCTCTACTTGATCATCCACATAGCAAAAGGATCTTGTTTGGGAACCATCTCCGAAGACAGTCAAGTCTTCGCCTCTAAGTGCTTGTCCAATGAACGCAGGAAGTACTCTGCCATCATTGAGTCTCATTCTTGGCCCATAAGTATTAAATATTCTAACAATACGCGTTTCTAAACCGTGATAGGTATGATAAGCCATTGTAATGGCCTCCTGAAATCTCTTTGCTTCATCATACACACCCCTTGGTCCAACAGGGTTAACATTTCCGTAGTACTCTTCGGTTTGCGGGTGTACTAATGGGTCTCCATAAACCTCTGATGTTGACGCTATTAGCATTCTAGCTCCTTTGACTCTCGCTAATCCCAATAGATTGTGAGTACCTAAAGAGCCGACTTTTAAAGTCTGAATCGGAATTTTAAGATAATCGATTGGACTAGCCGGAGAGGCAAAATGTAATATGTAGTCTAATTGGCCAGATACATGAACGAAATTGGATACATCATGGTGATGAAATTCAAAGTTCTCTAAAGGCATTAAGTGATCAATATTCGAAAGATGGCCTGTTATAAGGTTATCCATACCGATTACATGATAACCCTCTTTTATAAAACGATCACATAAATGAGAACCTAGAAAACCTGCCGCTCCTGTTATTAATATTCTTTTCATCAGATACCTATTCCATAATAAGAGAAACCTAGAGCCACTAGCTCATTTTTGTCATAAATGTTTCTACCATCGAAGACAACATTATTTTTTAATAGTCGAGAGACAACATCAAAGTTTGGAACTCTGAATTCTGGCCATTCTGTAACAACTAGAAGCGCGTCTGCATCTATCAATGTATCATATTCGTCTTTTGCGTATGTCACAGTATCATGTAAATCATGCTTAGCTTCTTCCATTGCGATTGGGTCATAAACCTTAACCTTTGCACCAGCTGCTAAGAGTGAGTTTATTATAACTACTGAAGGAGCCTCGCGCATATCATCAGTTTTAGGCTTGAATGAAAGTCCCCACATAGCAAATGTTTTACCTGATAGGTCATTTCCAAAATGCTTTTTCACTTTATTGACCATTACTGACTTTTGACGATCATTTACTTCTTCAACTGCTTTTAAGACTGACATGCTATAACCGTGATCTTCGGCTGTCTTGATCAAAGCTTTGACATCTTTAGGAAAGCAAGAACCACCATATCCAACACCAGGATAGATGAATTTATTTCCAATTCTATTATCGCTTCCGATACCTTTTCTTACCATGTTAACATCTGCACCCATTATTTCACATAAGTTTGCGATATCGTTCATGAAACTGATTTTTGTCGCGAGCATTGAGTTTGCGGCATACTTGGTCATCTCAGCAGAAGGAACATCCATAAAAATGGTTGGATGTCCATTGAGAAGAAAAGGCTTATAAAGCTTTTTCATCATTTCTTCGGCCTTTTCTGATTCTACCCCCACTACAATTCTATCAGGCTTAAGAAAGTCAGCGATTGCCGCACCTTCTTTTAAGAACTCCGGATTTGAGGCAACATCGAATTGAATATTTGCTCCTCTTTTCTTTAAAGCTTCTGCTACTTCTCTTTTTACTTTTTGAGCAGTCCCTACGGGTACGGTACTTTTTGTAACCACAACCATATAGTTGTTCATGTTTTCACCAATTGATTTGGCTACAGCAAGCACGTATTTTAGGTCTGCACTACCATCTTCTCCTGGAGGAGTTCCAACAGCTATAAAGGCTGTTTCGCAATCTTGAATACTTGCGGCTAAGTCAGTAGAAAAATGTAATCTACCCTTCTCATGGTTCTTTTTGACCATGGTCTCTAAGCCAGGTTCATAAATGGGCATAATGCCGTTTTTCAAACCGTCAATTTTCTTTTGGTCTATGTCGATACAAGTAACATCTATACCCACTTCGGCAAAACATGTGCCCGTTACTAATCCTACATAACCAGTACCTATTACTGCTATTTTCATGTCTTTATTTTTTTACAAAGTGTTATAAATAGACGATTTATACCGCAAAATTAAGTCAATCTGACTAAAATGGTTACTAAAGTGTTGATTTTATTAAAATAAAGAAAACTACGGCTTTTTAAGTCGCAATTGCCAGTTCCACGAGTCGAGTAGCGATTCGTCAAGCGTTTTCTCAGTTTTCCATCCTAAGCCTTCAGAAGATTTAGTAACGTCAGCGTAAACTTTCTCAATATCTCCACTTCGTCTTTCTCCAATTTTATAGTTTAATTTTACTCCTGATACTTTTTCAAATGAGTTCACTATTTCAAGCACAGTGTTTCCATTCCCAGTGCCGAGATTAAAAATATCAAAAGAAATTCCAGTATTTGTATTAAGATATTCTAGACTCTTTACGTGTGCTTTAGCTAAGTCAACAACATGAATGTAATCTCTAACACAGGTGCCGTCTTGCGTATCATAATCGCTTCCAAAGATTGTTAATTGTTGCCTCCAACCTGCGGCTGTCTGAGTAATAAATGGAACAAGATTATTTGGGATACCCAATGGCAACTCACCAATTTCAGAAGTTGGGTGTGCACCAATTGGATTAAAATATCTTAATGCTATTGCACGGAAATTCTTATCAGAGATGGTAGTATCTTCAATTATTTCTTCGCAAACCTGTTTAGTGTTTCCATAGGGTGATTCCGCTACTTTCTTTGGGCTCTTTTCCGTTACAGGTAGCTTATCAGGTTGTCCATATACTGTGCATGATGATGAAAAAATTAGCTGACTTACTTTCTCTTCTTTCATTAGTCTAATCAAGGTCATTAGAGAACCTACATTATTCTCATAATACTCTAGAGGCTTTTGAACAGATTCACCAACCGCTTTGAAGGCGGCAAAGTGAATAATTCCATCTATTTTGGTGTCTTTAAAAACTGCTCTTAAGGCTTCCTTGTCATTACAATCGAGTTGATGGAAAGAAAAATCTTTTCCAGTAATATTTTTTATACCTCGTAATACTGTAATGCTTGAGTTAGATAAATTATCCACAATGATTGGGTTGTATCCAGCATTATGAAGCTCTATAACCGTATGCGAACCAATATAGCCAGCACCTCCAGTAACAAGTATATTTTTTATCATAGACAAAAATATAAGCTTATCGGGATTAATTCATACCAAACCCTATTTTTGTATTGAATTATCGCGAAAAGCATATGTCGAATTTGATTGAGGAGATAAAGCAGGAATTAGAATCCAGCATTGTACGTACAGAAACTGATTTGGAAACCTTCAGAATGAAGTATATAAGCCGAAAAAGTGTGATTGGGGAGCTTTTCGGAAATATGAAGGATGTGCCAGCAGAGGAAAGAAAGGCTTACGGCCTAAACGTGAATGCGCTGAAAAACTTGGCGGAGGAGAAATTCCAGTCTCACATTGATAGTTTAAAAGGAGGTGTTGAAGGTAATGAGGCTCACCCAGACTTAACACTTCCTCCAATAGAAGACTCCTTTGGATCGATTCATCCATTAACTGCAACTCGACAAAGATTCATTGAGATTTTTGAACGGATCGGTTTTAATGTGTCTTCTGGCCCAGAAATTGAAGATGATTGGCACAATTTCACTGCCCTTAATTTCCCAGAGAATCACCCAGCAAGAGAAATGCAGGATACTTTCTTTTTGGAAAAGAATCCAGATATTGCTCTGCGTACTCATACCTCTTCAGTTCAGATTAGAGTGATGGAAAATGAAAAGCCTCCAATAAGGACCTTATCCCCTGGCCGAGTATTCAGAAATGAAGCTATTTCAGCAAGAGCGCATTGTGTTTTTCATCAAATGGAGGGGCTTTATATCGATAAGGATGTTTCATTCGCAGACTTGAAACAAACCCTTTATCATTTTGCCAAAGAGATGTATACCAAAGATACTCAGGTGCGTTTCAGGCCGTCTTACTTCCCGTTTACCGAACCAAGTGCGGAAATGGACATCTCTTGCCAAATCTGTCATGGAGATGGCTGTAACATATGCAAGCACAGTGGTTGGGTAGAGATAGGTGGAGCAGGAATGGTTGATCCGAACGTGCTAGAGAATTGCGGAATTGATTCTACCGTTTATTCCGGTTTTGCCTTCGGGATGGGAATTGAAAGAATCACGATGCTGCGTTACGGGATCAAGGATTTGCGGCTTTTCACAGAAAATGATATTCGCTTTCTGAAACAATTCAACTCACTTTAATGAGACTAGACGAAATAAGGAAAATCGGAGTGGTAGGTGCAGGTACAATGGGGCAAGGCATTGCGCAGATTGCCGCATTGGCTGGCTTTGAAGTTGTGTTGTACGATTTGAACACTAAACCTTTAGAGATTGCTCTGCAGAATATCACGACCAATCTTCAAAAGGGTATCGAAAAAGGGAAAGTAACGGAAGTAGAAAAAGACCAAGCCCTTTCTAAAATAACTTTTAGCGAAAGCTTTTCTGATTTAATAGCGGATGTAATTGTGGAAGCTATTCTTGAGAAGCTAGAAATTAAGAAGGAGTTATTTACTAAACTGGAAGCCCAAAATAGTGTTGAAACAATTTTGGCCTCAAATACTTCATCCATACCTATCACAAGAATTGCCAGAGACCTCAAACACCCAGAGCGCTTTGTAGGAATGCACTTTTTTAACCCGGCTCATATCATGAAACTAGTGGAAGTAATTTCTGGTGCTTCGACTTCTGAGAATACAGCGAAGGTGATTTTTGAGTTAGCTAAGAAATTAGGAAAAGTACCCGTATTGGCTAAAGATGCTCCAGGCTTTATAGTGAACCGAGTTGCCAGAAACTTCTATGTTGAAGGGCTCAAAGTTTTAGAAGAGCAAGTATCCGATGTTAAAGGAATTGATAGACTTTTAGAGTCATCTGGTTTTAAGATGGGTCCCTTTAGACTTATGGATTTGATTGGGGTGGACACCAATTTTTCAGTTACCATGTCAATGTATAACGCCTTCCATCAAGACTCAAAGTTTAGACCTTCAAGAATTCAGGAGCAAAAAGTTGATGCCGGCCATATTGGACGTAAATCTGGCAAAGGTTTTTACGACTATTCTAACTAAAGCAGTGCTTCAATTAGTTTGTCAATTGTAATGCCCTCCGCTTCAGCTTTGAAGTTGCGTACTATTCTATGCCTTAAGATTGGTTTGGCAACGGCCTTTACATCTTCGATATCTGGAGAATACTTATGATTTAAAAGTGCGTTACACTTTGCTGCAATAATCAAGTTTTGAGAAGCACGCGGACCAGCTCCCCATTCTACATAATCTTTAGTAATGGCAGGAGCTAAACCTGAGTCAATTCGTGTTTTGTGAACCAAGCTTACTGCATATTCGATTACATTATCTGCAACAGGCACTCTTCTGACTAAATGCTGATATTCTAAAACTTGCTTTTGATCGAGGACCTTGTTCACTACTTTTTGAACATCGGTGGTGGTTCCTTTTACAATGTCTACCTCCGATTGAAAAGAAGGGTAGTTCAACTGAATGTTAAAAAGGAAACGGTCAAGTTGAGCTTCAGGAAGTGGGTACGTTCCTTCTTGTTCTATCGGGTTTTGAGTTGCCAAAACGAAGAAAGGCTTTTGCAAAGGGAAATGTTGTCCTGCAATAGTGACAGAATACTCTTGCATAGCCTCTAATAAGGCCGCTTGCGTTTTTGGTGGAGTTCTGTTGATCTCATCTGCCAGAACGATATTGGCGAAAATTGGACCCCGTATAAATTTGAAATTGCGGTCTTTGTCTAAGGTTTCAGCACCTAAAATATCAGATGGCATCAGATCAGGAGTAAACTGAATTCTACTAAAAGTAAGGTCCAAAGCGGAAGAAATGGTATGGATTAAAAGCGTTTTCGCCAAACCTGGTACACCAACTAATAAACTATGGCCTTGGCAAAAAACTGAAGTCAACAATAGATTGACTACCTCTTCTTGTCCAATAATTATTTTAGAGATTTCTTTTCTTAAAAGACCAAAGTCCTCATGAAATTTATCTGCTAAGGCTACTTCCGATACGTTTTCTTTCATGCTTACTATTTGTTAGTTATGCCACAACGATTGAATTCTGGATCGACAAGGACATAAACTTCTTGCATTTTTTGTTTGATGTAATCTGCTCTTTTTTGAGCTCTTTTCATTTGAAGTGTTGCGGCACGTAGCTTCTCATAATCATCAGTCATATTGGCTCTGTGCGGAGCAGTCCTAGACTTAAAATAAATGATTTGCAAGGCTTTATTTGTCGGGTCAAGATCGATTATTTCAGCCTTTGAAATGTCACCCTCAGTCATTTCATCTATTTTGAAAAACATGGTTGGATCCAATGCATCAGCAGGAATTTTACTTGAACCAAATTGGCCACTCAAAAAACCACCGCTAGAGCTAGTACCTTCATCATCAGAAAATTGTTTCGCAGCAGCAGCGAAAGTTATACTGTCGGCTAAAATCTCGTCTCTAAGGCTATCCAAAAAGTGTCTGGTCTTCTCAACATCTGCTGGCGTTGCCTTCGGTATCAGGATTATATGACGCGTATTGAACTCATTTCCTCTTTTTTCTAGTAGTTGAATTAAATGGATTCCGAAAGATGAAACAATTGGCATAGATATCTCTCCAGGTTTTAATGCCAATGCTCCTGCCTCAAATGCAGGATCAAAGCTTCCTCTTTTAGAAAATCCTAAGTTACCTCCCTTTGGCCCCGAAGGACCTTCTGAGTACTCGATTGCCAATATTTCAAAATCTTCTCCTTTTAGAACGCGCTCTCTAAGACTTAAAAGTTTGTCCTTTATTCTTTTAACCTCGGCCTCGCTAGGCTTTGGCTCTTTAATAATTACGCCTACTTCATACTCAATACTATAAAGTGGCAAGCTGTCTTTTGGTATCCCGCTGTAGAATCTTCGTATATCAGCAGGGGTAACAGTAACCGAGCTAAGGATATTGCTTTCTTGCTCTTGGATTTTTAATTGCTCTTCAATTGAAGGTCTCAATTCGTCCATAAATTGGTCAATGGATTTTCCATAAGCTTGCTGGATAGCCCGTTCAGAGCCATACTGCTGCATTATTCTTTGCATTCTGCCCTGCAATTCATAGTCTACTCTGCCTGGATCTAATTGAACTGAATCAATTTCTGCCATGGCAAGCATCAACTTATCTTCAACCAATTTGTTGATCACAAGGCATCTTGCATCGCCAGTATATGAAGAGGCTTGTCCACTTGATAAAAAGCTGGCGTAGGTTTGTTCTACTTCACTTTTTAGAATGATGTAGTCATCTACTTTGGCTACAATTTTATCTACCACTTCACCTTGAGCGTTGGCCACATTGATTGATGTAACTGCCAAAAGTATAACAGTCAGTGCCCTATTTATATATTTCGTAATCATCATTTCTTTTTGCTCTTTCGTACACTTTATTCTCCAAACTCTTCGCTATTTCTACCTTTCGCTTATTTATGATTATGTTCTTAATATCATCTTTAACATACTCTAGTGGTGAAACCTGTTCAGATAGTTTGAATTCATGTATTCTGAAGAGGTAAAGATAGAGAGAATCAGATTCTTCGACATAACGATTTCTTCTAAGAAACTGAACTTTGTTTTCAACAGTAGAGAAAGGAGAGTTTTTGGTGAGTTCATCAAAATTAATCCAAGTGGAATCCTGAATAGAATAGTCACTTGCAAATTGGAAACTATAAGATTTTAGCTGCTCTAAGTCCGTAGGGCGATCCGATTTTATCCATCTACGCACATCGGCTTTTTTAGGAGCCTTTTGTGATATTTTTAAATAACGGCCTCGAAGAATGTTTTGACGCAATTGGAAGTTCTCTATGTTATCTTCATAGTATTGAAAAATTTCTTCTTCAGATACTTCCTTGTTCAGTTGCTCTTCTACTTTAAGTCGTTGATATTCATAAGAGATTAGAGTGTATCGATAAGCCTCTACTTTTCTCTGAATTTCAGATTGATCAATTCGATTATTGCTTGTAGCTTCTCTGATAAACAGCTCTTTTCTAATCCAATTGTCAACAAATTTATCGACTATTTCAGCGCTGTCCTGAGTCGATGCATTGTTATCAGTAAGATTGGTAATGTCAGTTTTATATAAGTAGGTATTGCCCACACGCGCAACTAAATTAGAAGTGTCGTCCGTATTTTTTTCGGATTCAATCCCTAAAAATTCGCAACCATAAAGAGCGAGTGCGAGCATTGATAATATGTAGGCCTTACTTATTTTCATCCGAAGCTATTTGCTTCAATATTTTGTGGTCTATTTTGACTTTGTATTCAGAGCGAAGTTGCTTAACCCACTGCTGCTCCAAATGGTCCTGATAATCAGAGATTACAAGTCCTTTTACTTCTTCCAAACGATAATAGCCCTCTTCGATTATGTGCTGAAGGCTATATATCTTTAAGCTAGAAGGATCTCCTTGGATTTCTTTTTCATTCCAATTCCGATCGAAATTAGACAATTCGTGTCGTTCAAAAGTTCTTTTAGCAATTTTTAACGCGCGGAGCTCTTTACTGTCAAGCTTGGACTTTATTTGATTTTCAATTTCGCCATTCCAATTGACTTGAATGGAGTCGAGTATTTTATTAAAAAGTGCCTCATCGCTGGTTTCAATTACTATAAAATCCCCGCGTTCTGGTGCACTAAAATTCTTCATGTTGGCCGCAAAAAACTTAGATAAACCAAGGCTGTCTTCGCTGGCCTTCTTCCAGATTTCTTTTTCCATTATTTCGAAGAGCATGAGCCCTTCTTTGTATTCATTCATGAGATAACCGAACTCTGGATATTTTGTAGTGGCTTGGCTGTCTTCATATTTAATGATTTCTTCTTTTTCAAAAATCTTGTACCTACTCCAAAGGGCCGTGGCATTCAATTGATTTGCATTACCTAAACTAGCAAAGTATTGAGCATAAGTAATTGCCGTCTTACCAATCTTGAAAATCATCTTATTTCCGATCTCATTAAGGTCTAGATTTGCCAAACCCACGTTCGCAGCCTTTTCAAGTGTGGTTTCTAATAATTTGAAATCTTGCTCAAAGCCGTTTTCAGCCTTTAGTTTCTTAATTAACGTCTCGCTATCTAACTGATTTCGTCCCGACCTTCTGATTTTTTCTGAAATTTCGTCTCTCAGACTCTCGAAGGATGGTAATCCTTGTTTCGCGTCCAGTCTTATGATATGCCAGCCGTAAGATGTTTCTAAAGGCTCACTGATAGTGCCAAGCGCTTTGATGCTATAAGCACCATTCAGGAATTCATCCGGCAATTCTCCAGTGCCTGCAAATGGTAAAGCTCCGCTATTCTGTTTGGTCTGCGTGTCTTCGGAATATTTGATGCATAGCTCTCGCCAATCTCCTCCGTTTTGGATTGAGTCATAGACTGTCTTGATCAGTTGTCTGCCACTTTCAACAGATCGCCCATTTTTGGTTAATAAAATATGTGAGGTTTTAACCTTTCCTCTTACTTCTCTTTTATCGTTTATTTTGATGATATGATAACCGAACTGCGATCTCACAAT
Organism: Roseivirga sp.; assembly: GCA_047636255.1. Lineage (GTDB taxonomy): Bacteria > Bacteroidota > Bacteroidia > Cytophagales > Cyclobacteriaceae > Roseivirga. Next base: position 14,492 of record JBLIKG010000030.1, read on the forward strand.
CTTCGAAATTCCGCCAACAGAAGTGTTATAAGCACCACTTTCAAAAGGATAGACCATTGCCATTGAGCTGAACCAACCCAAGCTACCTCCATTTCTACTTGAACCATCACTAGAGTA
>JBLIKG010000031.1:0-14545 GCA_047636255.1 Roseivirga sp.
CGAATTGATTTTTATCATAGTCGACCAAATCCATCTTATTGATACAAACTACCACTCTCGGAACTTGTAAAAGGTGAGCTATATAAAGATGTCTTTTAGTTTGCTCGACCAAACCATTTCTGCCATCAATCAATATCAAAGAAACATCTGCGTTACTTGCTCCAGTAACCATATTCCTGGTATACTCTATATGTCCTGGAGCATCAGCAATAATGTACTTCCTTTGCTGAGTGGCAAAGTAGATATGGGCAACATCGATTGTTATCCCTTGTTCTCTCTCTGCTACCAAACCATCTGTGAGCAAAGAAAGATCAATATAATCCAGACCTTTTCTTTTGCTAGTTTCTTCAATAGCTAATAACCTATCAGACGTGATAGACTTGGTATCAAACAATAATCTACCAATAAGCGTGCTTTTTCCATCATCAACACTTCCCGCTGTTGCTATTCGTAATACATGTTTGTCAGAAATATCCATACTGCTTTCTTTTTTCCATGGCCGCTTCAGAGCGCTTATCATCTATACGGGCTCCTCTTTCTGAAATGGTGGCACTTAAAATTTCTTGAATAATTGTTCCTATCTCATCAGCATCTGACTCTACAGCTGCCGTACAAGTCATATCACCTACGGTTCTAAATCGCACCAGTCTATTTTCAACCTTTTCACTGTCGTCTTTATTAATGAATTCAGAATTAGGCCATATCATCCCGTCCCTTTCAAAAACCTCGCGTTCGTGTGCATAATATATTGAAGGGATTTTGAGACCTTCTTCCTTGATATAGTTCCAGACATCTATTTCTGTCCAGTTGGAGATAGGGAATGCCCTGACATTTTCCCCCGTATTAATTCTACCATTCAGCATGTCAAAAAGTTCTGGACGCTGCTTTTTAGCATTCCATTGGCCAAAATCGTCTCGAATAGAGAAAATGCGCTCTTTGGCTCTGGCCTTTTCTTCATCTCGTCTTGCCCCACCTATGCATGCATCAAATTTAAATTCTTCGATAGCTGACAATAGCGTGATAGTTTGTAGTGAATTCCTGCTGGCGTATTTGCCAGATTCTTCAACAGCCAGTTTTTTATCAATTGAGTCTTGTACATAACGAACATGCAAGTCAAGGCCTAGTTCTTTAACCAATGTGTCCCTAAATAATATCGTTTCAGGAAAATTATGTCCCGTGTCTACGTGTAATAAGGGGAAAGGAATTTTACCGGGATAAAATGCCTTTTCGGCTAAGCGCACTAAAGTGATTGAGTCTTTACCTCCTGAAAACAGTAAAACAGGATGCTCAAATTGAGCAGCCACCTCTCTCATAATATAAATGGACTCATCCTCTAATTCGCGAGGGAATTGTCGATTAAAAATATTCATAAATCTTTAAGATAACTTTGCTAGTGTGTGTAATCCACATTCCTTTTGGCTGGCCTCCCACCACCATCGCCCTGCTCTTGGGTCATCACCCTCTACAATCGCTCTTGTGCAAGGCTGACAGCCAATGCTCATAAAGCCTTTATCATGGAGTGTATTGTACGGGACATCATGAACCTTGAGGTATTGAGTCATTTGATCAAATGACCAATCGAGCAACGGATTGTACTTGATCACTTCGTTTACTTCGTCCCATTCTACCAGATTGAAGTTTTGTCTGTTTTCTGACTGAGAAGCTCTTAATCCTGTGATCCAGACTTTAGCATCCCTAAGTGCTCTTTTAAGCGGCTCAACTTTTCTTATATAGCAGCACTGCTTTCTGTTTTCAACAGACTCATAAAAGCTAAAAAGTCCCTTTTCATGGACCATAGGCTCCAAGCTCTCAGCCAAAGGAGAATAAGTTTTTATCTTTTGATTGTAGCGCGATCGTGTCTTCTCTATCAAATCATAAGTCTCAGGAAAAAGCCTACCTGTATCGAGTGTAAAAAGTTCGACCTCCAACTTATTTTTAAAGATCAAATCCGTAATCACCTGATCCTCTTGCCCAAAAGCACTTGAAAATTTAACCGCATCAGGAAATCGATTAGTAAAGAATGCTATCGCATGTTCTATAGGCTGATTGGCAATATGCGCCTCAATTAAATTTATCTCTTCCTTCATACTTCTATTACTTCAACTTTATGGATGACCAAGCCCTTTCATGAAAATAATAGAGGATCAATTTGCTGAATAATTCAATCGACCCTATGGAAATTGCCATGGAGACCTCTCCTATAACAAAGTAAGAAATCATGATAGTATCTAAGGTCCCTACAATTCTCCAGCTTATCGTTTTCAAAACGCTCTTTAAATTGCTGTCTCCTTTTTGCTCCTTTTCTATTCTCCCTTTTATTGCTGTGTCTAAAAACATATTAATCTCCGTTGTTTTAAAACTTAACGCAGGCAAAAATATACAATCCCTACCATTTTTGTAGACTAGTAAAGCAAAAAAATATTTATCGTTCCCTTAAAACGTCCTTAAGCGTTTTATTTTCTAACACTTTCAATGCACTATCCCTTACCTCACTCATCACAACATTAAGCCCACAGATATCCTCCTGGCAGTTTTCGCACTTTTCATAGTAATTTAAACTTACACATGGAAGTAAAGCAATTGGGCCATCCAGCATTCGAATAATTTTCGCCAAGGCAATTTCATCAGGTGATTTTATGAGGTAATAGCCTCCCCCTTTGCCCTTCTTACTCCCAAGTATTCCAGACTTTTTGAGTTCCAAAAGAATATTCTCCAAAAACTTGAGCGATATCTTTCTCTCTTCAGAAATTTCAGAGATTAAAATTGGTCCTTTATTTATGTTTTCGGCCAGATAGGTCAGCGCATGAAATGCATATTGTGTTTTTTTTGAGAGCACGGCAGTATATTATGTCAACGAATTTATTAAAAAAATAGACTTAAAACAGAAAAGGAGCACAACGCTCCTTTTCCTTTATTCTAAAAAGTCTTTGGACTTAGTAATTGTTTAACATTACTGGCATTACTAGCATCAAAATATCTTCGCTATCATCTTTATCCCCAGGGATCAAAAGTCCAGCTCTATTTGGTGCAGACATTTGAAGTGTGATTTCTTTCGAGTGCAAGTTGCCTAGCATTTCTACTAAAAATTTGGCGTTGAAACCAATTTCAATATCCTCTCCGTCATGCTCACAAACTAAAGTTTCTTTTGCTTCATTTGAGAAATCAAGATCTTCTGCTGAAACAGTCAACTCACTTCCGGTGATTTTCAATCTAATTTGATGGGTTGTTTTGTTCGCATAGATAGAAATCCTCTTTAACGAACCTAAGAACTCATTTCTATCAATTTTCATTTCGATAGGGTTCTCAGTTGGAATTACATTCTCATAATCTGGGAAACGCTCATCGATCAATCGACAGATCATTCTGATGTTATTGAAATGGAAGAATGCATTTGAAGCATTGTATTCAACTACTACATTAGAGTTATCTGAAGGTAAAGTTGACTTCAATAAGTTCAATGCTTTTCGAGGAATGATGATAGACATTCCAGTGTCAGAAGCTACATCTACCCTTCTGTATCGAACCAGTCTATGTCCATCCGTAGCTACAAACGTTGTGTTCGTGTCCGACAGCTTTACATAGACGCCCGTCATGGCTGGTCTTAGCTCATCATTACTTGTAGCAAAAATGGTATTGTTAATGGCACCACTCAAAACTTCAGTTGACATATCCACTTGATATGCATCAGTTACATCAGGTACTTTTGGGAAATCCGTTGCGTTCTCACCTGCTAACTTATAACGACCATTATCAGAATTGATCTCAATACTGTATGTTTCGTTATCGATTGTAAAGGTGACTGGTTGCTCCGGTAAATTCTTAAGTGTGTCTAATAAAATACGAGCTGGCACCGCAATGCTTCCATTTTCTTTAGCTTCAACTTCAATTTCCGTGATCATTGAAGTCTGAAGATCAGAAGCGGTGATGGTCAAAAGACCGTCTTTAATTTCAAATAGAAAATTTTCAAGGATTGGCACCACAGGATTGGTTGTGATGACTCCATTGATATTGGATAGGCGTTTTAGCAATTCTGCTGAAGAAACGATAAACTTCATAAAAACCGGGTTTGTTACTGTGGGAATTATAAGCGCATAAAGTTAAAAATAAAATCAATATTGAGAATCAATTCATTGCTTTTTAGCCTAGCACTTACATTTCTACAATTCAAACCATTTTACGGCTCATATTCTAGACAATCAACGAATAAAACTCATCTTTCTTGAGTAGCCAAATCAAATTCATACTCTCCTATTTCCAAAAACCTTCGATCAAAGATGGCTTCTCGTCAATCTCATTAGGGTTTTAGGCTTTATAAATGACAATTGAAAGATGCTTTTAACCTTCTATAAATTATTACCCTACTTAATTGGTAGATTATATATCCTTTTGATTTACTTTGCGTAATCAACAGCCTAAGGCCAAACAAAAAGAAAAAAGATTAGAAATGAGTTTGAATATTTCACCTAAAGTGAGCGCGGCAGCTAAAAAAGACATCGTTCACCTTCAAGAGAAAATTAAAGATTTTGAAGCCGGACAAATTGAAGAAGACAAATTCAAACTCTTTCGTTTAACGCGTGGAGTTTATGGCCAGCGCCAAACTGGCGTGCAAATGATCAGAATAAAACTTCCTTATGGAAAAGTAACCCCTCAACAATTGATTAAGATTGCCGAGGTTTCCGATAAATATGCCACTAGTAATTTACACCTGACCACTCGCCAAGATATCCAGCTTCATTTCGTTAAACTAAAAGACTCACCAGCACTTTGGGCTGAATTAGAAGAGGAAAGCGTGACCTTAAGAGAAGCTTGCGGGAATACGGTTAGGAATGTCACAGCATCACCTGACGCTGGCATTAACCCCGATGAACCATTCGATATTTCACCCTATGCCCATGAACTTACACACTATTTCTTGCGCAATCCCATTTGCCAAGATATGGGTAGAAAGTTCAAAATTGCGTTTTCTTCAGACGAATTTGACACGGCCTATACTTATTTCCATGATATCGGATTCCTGCCTAAAGTAAGATTCGAAGATGGCAAAGAAACAAGGGGCTTTAAAGTAGTGCTGGGTGGCGGTCTCGGTGCAGTCGCCATGACCGCCCAAACAGCTTATGAATTTCTACCCGAAGATAAATTCATTCCATTTACCGAAGCAGTTATCCGGGTTTTCGATCGCTATGGTGAACGAGCAAATCGAAGTAAGGCCAGAATGAAATTCTTGATAAAGAAAATCGGCTTTGAAAAATTGATGGATCTAGTGAATGAAGAACAAAAAGCGCTTAAGCAGCAGAGTTTTATAGTAGATCAGCAAATTACTCAACCAAACATTCCTTCCATCACCCAAAGCCCTGACATTAATATTGAAGATTGGCAGACTTTCGAAGATTGGCAGCGAACCAATGTATTCAAACAAAAGCAAAAAGGTTACTTCGGTATCTGGATTCGCGTTCCTTTAGGCGATATTCATTCTTCGACTGCTAAGAAATTAGCGCATTTAGTTCAGGAATTTGCTGCGGATGATATCCGAGTTACAGTTAATCAGGGGCTATTGATCAAGTATGTTTTAAAAGAACATCTGCCATTATATTTTCAAACATTGAACGAATTGGACTTGGCCAAACCTGGCTTTAACTCTACTCACGACATCACAGCTTGCCCTGGTTCTGACACATGTAATTTGGCTGTCACCAACAGTACAGCGCTCACCACTAAGCTAGAAGAGATGCTTCAATCGGATTTTAAACACCTGATTGATGAGGCTTATATAAAAGTAAAAATAAGTGGTTGTATGAATGCTTGTGGCCAACACATGGCGGCCAATATTGGTTTTCACGGCAGCTCAATAAAAAATGGCAACTTGGTAATACCTGCCATGCAAGTGGTAATCGGAGGTGGAGTATCACCCAACGGAGAAGGTTTTATCGCTGAGAAAGTAGTCAAAGTGCCAACCAAACGAATTCCAGAGGCACTAGCCACCGTCCTTAACGAATATGAGGCAAAGCGCGAGGAAGGCGAATATTTTAACGACTTCTATGTAAGACTCGGTAAAATGCATTTCTACCACATGCTTAAGCCTTTGGCTGATGTTAACACCTTGTCCGAAAGCGACTATGTGGATTGGGGCAAAACGGAAAATTTCATTCCTGAAATTGGTGTAGGAGAATGTGCCAGTGTAACCCTAGATGTAATTCAAACTGTGCTCGAAGAAGCTCAAGAAAGGCTTGACTGGTCTAAAGAAGGCATAGAAGAGGGAGTTTTAGCAGATGCTATTTACAATAGTTATAACACCTTCGTGATTGCCGCCAAGGCTTTGCTTTTAAGCGAAGACGTGAGTTGTAATACACAAATAGGCATTCTCCAAAGCTTCGATGAAACATTCGTCAACAAAGGAATCTTCACTTTCGAAACTAGCTTTGAAGAACTTGTTCTTCAAATTAATAAGCAAGAACCTTCCGAAGAATTTGCCTTTTCATTCTATGCATTAGCAGATACTTTTTTGAAGAATGCGAAGTCATTTAGAATTGCTCAGCTCTCCCAAAATAACGGGCTCGATAAAATGGTGATTTCTAACTTTTACAAAGCCTAATGCAACACTCCAATCCAAAACTAACCCTTGTTGGCGCAGGCCCTGGAGACCCTGATTTGATCAGTGTTAAAGGCATCAAGGCCATAGCTGAAGCGGATGTAATTCTATACGATGACCTTGTTAGCAAAGAGTTGTTAGCTTATGCTCCCAAAAAGGCCGAGAAAATTTATGTTGGAAAAAGGGTGGGAAAACACAGCCATAGTCAGCAGACCATCAATGAACTGATTGTTTTCTTTGCTCAAGAAAAAGGGCATGTGGTCCGACTAAAGGGAGGCGATCCATTTGTATTTGGTCGTGGATTCGAAGAACTAGCCTATGCAGAACGATTTGGAATTAAAACCACAATTGTGCCCGGTATTAGCAGTGCTTATTCTGTTCCTGCGATGAAGAACATACCGCTGACCTCTAGAGGAATCAATCACAGTTTTTGGGTAATAACCGGAGCCACGAGTGCTGGAGATATCTCACCAGACATTGCCATTGCGGCACAATCCTCAGCCACCATTGTAATTTTAATGGGGACTAAGAAACTCGGTGAGATTTGTGAAATCTTTCAAAAGGTCAATCGGGGAGAAACACCAATTGCCATCATTCAGAATGGTACCATGCCAAATGAAAAAATGATAAAAGGAAAAATCCATAACATTAAAAAGTTAGCCAATCATGCAGGAATTGGTTCACCCGCAGTGATTATCATTGGAGAAACGGTAGACGCTTACGACAAGCATTTGAGTGAATTGCTTAATGAACAATCTATTCTATTGACACATGGCGAATGAATTATACCCTATATTTCTTAAAGTGCATAGCTTTGACACTTTGATTGTTGGTGGTGGTGAAGTTGGCTTAGAAAAACTAAGCTTTCTTTTGAAAAGTAGTCCTAATGCCAAGGTTACTTTAGTTGCAAAGGAGATTAAACCCGAGATTAGAGCACTTGCGAAAAAACACAATACCGTTAAACTGATTAAGCGAGAGTTTTTCAGCGAAGATCTTACGGAAATGCAAATGGCCATTATTGCTACAGAAGATAATAAGGTCAATCTGGCAATTCGCAATGAAGCGAAAGAACGTGGTATTTTAGTAAATGTAGCCGACACTCCCGATTTGTGCGATTTCTACTTAGGTAGCATTGTAACCAAAGGCGATCTTAAAATTGGCATCTCTACTAATGGCAAATCACCAACCATCGCCAAGCGACTTAAAGAGCTTCTCAATGATGTGCTTCCCGATGAAATAGATGATTTACTACAAAGTATGAAAGCCGTTCGTGATCAGCTCAAGGGCGATTTTGGTCAAAAAGTAAAGCAGCTAAACGAGCTCACAGAAAGCCTAGTATCAAATCTGAAACACAAATAAGGGAGTAGTTCAACATATTTAGCTTAGTCAATTCATTTTCTTGTCCATAAGAAACAATAACTTAGAGCTTAATGACGAATTCATGAACGCAAGAAAAACAGACCAAAGACTTCTTGACACGAAAAACATCAAAACTGCCAACGTAGAAAATGAAGAGAAATCTGTTCCATCTCCAACAGCGATTGAAGATGGAATTGAAGAATTATCTGGACACGACATGTCAGATGTAAGAGTCCATTACAACTCTTCTAAACCTGCCCAATTAAATAATGAAGGATTCAATCAGGGCAAACAAATTAGTCTTTCTGATCCTAATGAAAAACATCTACCACACGAAGCTTGGCATGTAGTTCAGCAGGAAAGTAGAAAGAAAAAATAGACCGCGGTGGCTTAATTAGCTAAATTCCACCCCAGAAAATATAAAATTAAAAAACAGAACATGAAGGAAATTACGGTGAAGGAACTTGCAGCATTAAAATCATCAGGAGCTGATTTTCAGTTGATCGATGTGCGAGAGCAAAACGAATTTGAAATAGCAGAAATAGGTGGAGAATTGATACCAATGAACACCATTCCCGGCCATGTTGACAATATCAGCAAAGACAAGCAAGTAGTTGTGCATTGCAGAAGTGGCAAAAGAAGTGGCGATATAATCAATTGGTTAGAAGCCAATCACGGATTTGAAAACCTATACAATCTTAAGGGTGGAATATTGGCTTATGCTGACGAAATAGACAGTAGTCTTACAAAATATTAGATGGTGCGCTCAGAATCGAGCGTACTTTCTTCTTCTTATCCAATCTCTTAACACCCCAAAAAGAACAATCAAAACAATCGGCAAAGCGAGGTTAATCAATTGCCATTTGAATTTTTCTTCCAACACTTTAATCCTGTCAAGAGGTCTTAATTTGATTTCCTTATTACGGGCTGTAATTAATCCACCGTCATCAATCAGGTAGGAAAGTGCATTAGATACGAGATCTTTATTTGCGAAAATCCTTTTCTCAGCACCTTGAGCAAACGGATTCAAACCTAAATCAAGCGGTTTACCTCGCTGAATTTCGTTCCTAATAATATCCCCATCACTGATCACCAAAATTTTCGTTGGTTCGCTCTCTTCCTTAAAATTAGTGGTATTCACTCCCTCTTTTGGCAAGACTCTATTTTTGAAATTACTAGTGAAACTCCCTTCAAGCAAATACGCCAATGCTTGCTGTCCTCCTTGGTATATACTAGGGTCAGTTTCTGCCGCTATCGCTTCGAAAGAAATTGGAGCTGGTGCATTAAACACTCTGGTATAGGCTGATGTAAAAGCTAATGGAGTCTTTCTAATCCCTTTAGCAGCTACAGTATCCACGGTCCCTGCAAACCGGACATAAACTGCATCTAAGTTTTTAGTAATTGGATGATTGCTAAATTGAGAAGCACCAAAAAAGTAGGGCCAGCGTAAATTGGTAATAGTACCTGAGTTGTCCGTGCTTACTGGATAACGGCCAAAATTCTGCACATCTAGTACAACATTCTTTTCTAGCCTTACACCGTAGCGAAATAGTAAATCATCTAAATCTAAGTTATATGGCATGGCGAATGTACCAGCACCACCTGCTTGGTTCATATCAACTCCAAGTGCATCAATCATGAAGATTGCTTTTCCTCCGTGCATAATGTACTGATCTATCTTATACTTATCTGCTCTAGAAAATTTCTCTGTTGGTTTTGCAATGATGATAGCATCGAAGTTTTTGATCTCTACTTCTTCTTGCAAATAGACTGGCACAATATCGTATGACTCGATGAAGTCGCGAAAAAACCAATAGATAGATAAAGAATCTAACTCTCCATGCCCTTGAAGAAGCCCAATTCTTTTGCGGTTAATATCCGTAATCCTCTGAATACCAGTTGCTAATTCGTATTCAATGCCTTCAATCGACTGGTTGAGTTTTACTTCTGAAGATGCACCTTGATTTCCTTTTAACAATAATATCCCTGCACTTCTGCCTTGATAACGAAGTACTGCATATGGAAAAATCAGCTTTTGCACCTCTTTACCATTGTCATTATCAATAATCCTTGTGGGCGACAGTCCCAAATCCATCCAGCCCTGATAGTTTTTGTTCCGTTCGGCTTCCGTGTTAGCATTACTAGGATCGTTGATTGAATAGTAAATAGGTTGATTACTGTAAATCCCAAACTCTTCTACAGTCTCGATAATTGATTTTTGAAACCTCTGAAATTCAGTTGGTAAGTCATTGCCAAGCAGAAGCTCTATAGTCAAAGACTCATCCATTTGGCCTAATAAATCCTTCGTTGATGCTTGAAGCGTATATCTCTGTTCTTCAGTTAAATCAAATCGCTTAAAGTAATTTGCTGCAAATACATTTAAAACAAAAACCACAAGAGCGCCAAGAGCAAAAACCTTCAACGCTTTTGTCCTGTGAGGCTTAAAAGACATTCTTCGCGCAGCGAATTTCAAAGACGTCAAAAGCAATACTACGGTAATAGTGCTAAAAAAGAAGACGAGATTCCTAGTATCGATAAGTCCCCGACTCATTGCGTCATAATGATATGAAAGACTCATTTCTTCGATATAAAGGGATGTTTGGCCCGAAAACAGACCAGCAATTTCGCTTACCCCAGTAAACATGAAGAAGCTAAAGAACACGGCAAAAATGAAGGCTACAATTTGATTCTCGCTCAAAGCAGAGGCGAATAGGCCAATTGAAGTAAAAACTCCTCCTAATAAGGCCAATCCAATATAGGATCCAATTATACCTGGTGTATCCAGATTCCCAACTGGATTCCCCAATTGGCTGACTGAAAAATAGTAAACAAGAGTGGGTAACAGGGCAAAAATGACTAAACTAAAAGCAGCTAAGTATTTACCCAATATTATTTGCCCATCACTTAGCGGACGCGTAAGTAAAAGCTCCATCGTCCCATTTTTCTTCTCTTCCGCTAGCATTCTCATAGTAATTGCCGGAATGAGAAACATAAATACAAATGGGCCGAGCGTGAAAAGCGTTTCTAAATCAGCGTAGCCGTAATTAAGCACGCTGGTTTCTGGAAAAACCCACATGAGCAAACCAATACCACTCAGGAACACTCCAATGACCACATAGGCAATCAGAGAATTCAGGAATTGCCTGACCTCCTTATTGTAAATCGCCCACATTGTTCTTTCGATTTGTCAAATTATAAAAGATTTGCTCCAAGTCTTGCTCAATTAATTGCATGCTCAAAATCACCCATCCTTTTTCAGAGGCTAGCTTGAAGAGCCTTTCTCTAATGTCTTCGTTCAAGCTAGCTGAAACTTCGTATTTAGCATCACCTAAAGGTTTGAACTTAAATTGCTGCTGATCTTGAATAAAACTAGCTTGAAATGCACCTCCAAATTCCACATGAAGGGTTTGGCTTTTATTAGAAATCAGTTTTTCTACCAAGTCATCGGCCACTATTTTACCTTGATCAATGATGACTACCCTGTTGCACAATGCTTTGACTTCCTGCATTATATGGGTAGAAAGAATGACTGTTTTGTTTTTGCTAATTTGTTTAATGAGCCCTCGAATTTCGGCCAATTGATTGGGGTCCAAACCAGTGGTAGGCTCATCCAAAATCAAGACCGAAGGGTCATGAATAAGCGCTTGTGCAAGCCCTACCCTCTGCCGATATCCTTTCGATAGTGACCCAATCTTCTTGTTTTGTTCTAGAGTAAGCCCACATAATTGAATCACTTCGGCTATTCTAGACTTCCTTAAGCCTCCTTTAATATCATGCAGAGAAGCAATAAACCCCAAGTATTCGTGAACATACATATCTAAATAAAGCGGATTATGTTCTGGCAAATAGCCAATCACAGATCTCGCTTCTTTGGATTGCTTCACAATATCGAAACCATCAATAGTCACCGAACCTTCCGATGGAGGAAGGTACCCTGTTGCAATCTTCATTGTTGTTGACTTACCCGCACCATTTGGCCCCAGAAACCCCAGAATATCTCCTTGATTGACATCAAAGGCAATATTATCTACGGCTTTCTGTTTGCCATAAATCTTCGTGAGCTGGTTAACAACTATTGACATTGGTTCGTAAACGTGCCTTTAAATTATTTATTGGGCTTGCCATTCGGCCAAAGTGGGCGAACTTCAATATCCACAACATGATAATTTGCATGAGTTTGTACTGCCTGAACAATACTAGTTGCCACGTCTTGTGGCCTCATCATGTTATCATTGGCATTTGCAAACTCTATATTATCAAAGAAATTTGTATTGGTAGAGCCTGGATATATCGTTGTCACTTTAATGCCGTGTTCACGCAGTTCTAAAAATATAGAATGTGAAATCCCAGTAACCGCATGTTTTGTCCCCACATAACCCGACATGGTTTTAACCCCACTAGTACCTGCTATTGACGATACATTCACAATATGACCTTCTCCAGCAGCTATCATTCCTGGAGTTGTTACTTTAATACAGTAGAACAAACCATGAACATTAATATCGAACATCTCTTTCCATTGTTCAACAGGCATTTCATGAATGAGCCCCTGATGTCCTAAGCCTGCATTATTGACCAATACGACAGGAACACCGATCTTGTCCACTGTAAACTGATAAGAAGCTTGAACATTTTCCCAATCAGAAACATCCGTTTTTATAAATGTAAAATTCGCATGTTTCAAATCTGGGGCACTTCTTCCCCAACCCGCGACTATTGCACCAGCGTCCAAAAGCTGCTTTACGGTTTCCAATCCAATTCCCTTGCTCACACCCGTTACTACGGCTACTTTTTTATTTAAATCCATACTGTGAAATTAACATGCATTAATTGAATATGGAAGATATCCTTGGGCTTAATCTAAAGAAGAAATGAGTTTCTGAATAATAGTCGTCATCCCTTTTTCAGCTTTTGCAGCTGCTGCTAATATTTTAGAAATCTCAGCCACTTCTAAATGATCTGGATCACACAAGTCTGTTATGGCCGAAATAGCAAAAACTGGTAAGTCCATATGCCTAGCCACTATAACCTCTGGAATTGTTGACATGCCCACAGCATCGGCTCCAATAGTACGAATAAAACGATACTCGGCTCTTGTTTCAAGATTTGGCCCACTTACACCAGCATAAACACCTTCATGACAACGAATGCCCGCTTCATTTGCTATTTGTAAAGCCTTGTCGATTAATTTCCTATTATACGGTTCACTCATGTCAGGAAAACGCCCTCCGAATTCATCTAAGTTCTTTCCAGTTAATGGGTTTTCTTTGGTAAGATCAATATGATCTTCTATCACCATTAAGTCCGCAACTTGAAATCTTAAATTAACTCCACCTGCAGCGTTTGAAACGAAAAGTGTTTCGATCCCGAGTTGTTTCATAACCCTTACAGGGAAGGTAACTTGCTTCATATCATAACCCTCGTAATAATGGAACCTACCTTGCATCGCGACAATCTTCTTACCTGAAAGTGTCCCAAATATCAATCTACCGCTATGACTTTCTACTGTAGATACTGGAAAATGAGGAATATCTTTATATTCGAGTTGAAATTCTATCTCTATTTTCTCTACAAGAGCTCCAAGCCCGGTGCCTAATATTATACCAAGCTGCGGTTTGAACTTAGTTCGTGATTGAATATAATCCGTGGCATTATTAATCTGAGAGATGTAATCCATTGCTAAAATTAAGTGGTTTCAAATTATTAAAAGAATCAGCTGTTCTAAAGGAACTATTGGTCAGAAAATTAGTTTTCATGTTCATACACAAAAAAGAAGTGAACAAGCTTATGCTTCTTACCGCATGAAATTAATTTTGACTCAAATTTAACCCAAATGATAACAATTGTTGTAGGTACAAACAGAAAATCATCTATGAGCCGCCAAATAGCGGATTACTATCAAATATTACTCGAACAAAAGAACACTCCTTCGCAAATAGTTGATTTAGCTGACTTACCTAAAGACTTTACTGCTAATGCCCTATACGAGAACAATGGGAAGAATATAGAATTCAATATTCTTCGAGACCAAGTACAAGCGTCTAATAAGCTCATCTTCATTGTACCCGAATACAATGGATCCTTTCCAGGCATTCTAAAATCCTTTATCGATGGGCTTAAATATCCAGAAGGAGTGCGCGATAAAAAAGCAGCAATGGTGGGTCTATCTTCAGGCGTTCAAGGTGGGGTCTTTGCGATGTCGCATTTAACAGATATTTTCAATTATCTAGGTATGCACGTATTCGCCCTTAAACCTAAATTAGCCGGTATTGAAAAGCATTTCGTTGATGGTAAAATAACGAACGACTTGTATAATCAACTTATTGAAGCACAACTCACCAAGTTCATAGATTTTTAAGCTACTTCAACAGTCCTTAACAAATAAGGCTCAAAAGTAATTTTGAGCCTTATTTTTTTTGTAATTCTAGTAAAATCCTCATCCCCCTTCGAAGAGTCTACATGAATATTATGGGAGAATGGTTTGTGTCTAGTTAGCGTTAAGGAGTTTTTGTGTAGAGGATATTAGTTGAGGATTTGGCATAAAAAAACCCCAAGTTCACACAAGGGGTTTTGATAAAGGAATGGCAGCGACTTACTCTC
>JBLIKG010000032.1:0-14337 GCA_047636255.1 Roseivirga sp.
GGAAGATATGATCAATGGCGATAGAGTTGAGGGAAAGGAAGCCTTTTCTGAATTTTTCGATTGGAAGAATCCCGATTATGTCAAGCTAGACTCGGCAGCATTATACATTAGAGAACAAATTATTGATAATAATAAGGTAGTTACTACTGGTCATTTCACAGCTTTCAAATGGGGAGAACTCGAAATTGAAGCAATGCAATTTACCTCCATTCTCACCTTCAACTCCTCAGGAAAGATCATTAAGCAAGTTGATTGGATCAATTACCCTTCCTATTTAGTAGATTATAATAATCGTAAGAACTCTAATAAATGGATTACGAATGATAATTGATTAAGATTTATAAATACCTTCAATAGCTTCTATTCCCCAATCCTCTCCGCTGATATAGTTTCAGTTAGCGTAGTTTAAATCAGATTTGTTACCTTTTGAATGAATACATAGTCTCAATTCGAAAACAATACAAATCCGTATCCATGAAGCAACCAAGACTTTTACTCTCACTTTTGTTCTGCCTGTGGCTAATACCCGAAATTCAGGCGCAAAGCACTCGACTTTTAAGACAGCCAACAATCAGTTCTCAGTACATCGTATTTGCCTATGGCGGTGATCTTTGGCGTACGGACTTAGATGGCAAGAATCTTATTCGTCTAACGAGTACACCAGCAGTTGAAAGCGATCCGCATTTCTCTCCTGATGGAAGTTCAATCGCATTTACTTCAAATCGTTCAGGCGGCACTGCAGTTTATACTGTGCCTGTGACTGGCGGTACTCCAAAACGTTTGACTTGGCATCCTTCTGGAGCGACCACGAGAGGATGGACACCTGATGGCAAGAGCATTCTCTATGCGAGTTCAAGAGAAAGTGCTCCTACCTCAATTAATCACCTATGGACAGTTGCTAAAGAAGGCGGCCCATCTACCCAATTAGCAGCACAATGGGGAAATGACGGTTCCTTTTCTCCTAACGGAAAGCAGATTGTAGTTGACAAAATGAGCAGATGGGAAAGTGAATTCAGGAATTATAAAGGAGGTCAAAATACCCCCCTCATTATCTTAGACCTTAACAATCAGTCTGAAACACTGATTCCAAATGAAAAAACGATTGACATTCACCCGGTGTGGTTGGACGGCATCATTTACTTTCTGTCCGATCGCGATTGGATCATGAATGTTTGGGCCTATGACGTAAAGTCCACCAACTTAAGACAGGTAACACAGTTTAAAAACACAGATATCAAATGGTTAGCTAAATGTAAGGATGGCTTAATGATTGAGCACAATGGCTATTTGCATAAACTCAACCCAACGAATGGCCAGCTAGAGCAATTGAATATCAATATTGTGGGGGATTTCCCTTGGGCAGAGAATCAATGGGAAAATGTAAGCTCACGTGCTAATTCGGTTTCTTTATCCCCTTCGGGAAAACGGGTAATTATGGAAGCCAGAGGTGAGATTTTCACTGTACCTACAGAATTTGGCGACCCTAGAAACATCACTCAAAGCTCAGGTACTGCAGATCGCGCACCAATCTGGTCACCTAATGGAGATCAAATTGCTTGGTTTTCTGACGCAAGCGGAACGGGCTATGCCCTTCATATTGCCAATCAAGACGGACTATCGCCTGCTGAAAGCATTGCGATTGGTGAATCAAAAATGGCTTGGGAACCAACATGGTCACCCGATGGCAAGAAAATCGCCTTTGTTGATGATGATGTAAGGATCAGGATTATTGACTTTGCCACTAAAACAATCAGCACCGCTGACGTTGGTGGCAGTAACCTAGAACGTGGCTCCACAGGGATTACTTGGTCACCTGATTCGAAATTCTTAGCCTACGCTAAATCAGGCATCAATAACTTCAGACGAATTATGGCTTGGTCTGTAGAAGACAACAGCATAAAAACTTTAACCAACGAATTAGCAGACTCCTTCTCTCCTGCTTGGGATGCCGATGGTACACACTTCTACTTCCTTGCAAGTACGGACGTAGCCTTAGGGTCTGGCTGGGCTAATACGAGCTCTATGATGGCCAATCCAGAATACGGTGCTTACGTGATCATTCTGAAAGATGATGTGGATTCTCCTTTTATTCCGCGCAGCGATGAAGAAGAAGTGAAGAAAGCTGAAGCTGACGATAAGAAAGAAAAAGAACCTAAAAAAGAAGAAGCAGAAGGTACGCGAATTGATATAGCAGGTATTGAAAGAAGAACCATCGCTCTACCACTTCCGGCCGCCAATTACAGAACAACTTTAGGCGGAATTAATGGGGGAGTTTTCATTAGTGAAAGTAAACCAGGCGATAGAGGATTAACCCTTCATAAGTTCACTCTAGAGAAAAGAGAAGCAGATGAATTTCTGACGGGTGTTGGCCAACATTCAATTTCTGCGGATGGTAAAAAACTGCTAGTCCAATTAAATGGAAGCTGGCAAATCACTAATACGGCTGGTGCTAGCGGCAAAGGTGGAAAAGCTTTTAAAGTGGATTTACAAATGAAATTGGATCGTGCAGCGGAATGGAAGCAAATGTTTGAAGAAGCTTGGCGCTACGAAAGAGACTACTTCTACGACCCTAATCTTCATGGCCGTGATTGGCAAAAAGTATACGCTCGATACGCTCCACTTGTGCCTTTCGTAAAGCATCGCTCTGACTTAAATTACATCTTAGATCAAATGAACGGTGAACTCTCAGTAGGCCATAGTTTTGTAAGAGGTGGTGACTTTCCTTCTACTGATCGCTCGAAAGTAGGTTTATTAGGTGCTGATTTGGAAGCAGACAAAAACCGATGGAAAATCACTAGGATCTATACTACAGAAAGCTGGAATCCGGGTTTAACAAGTCCATTAGATAGGCCAGGTATGAAAGTGAAAACTGGATATTACTTAGTGGGCATCAACGGAAAAGAACTCACTACCAGCGCTGACCCTTTTGAATTGTTAGATGGGACGCTAGGACAACAAACAGTACTTCACTTGAATGATAAACCCTCTTTTGAAGGAGCTTGGAAAGAAATTGCGGAGCCTATTGGAAGTGAAAACGCCTTGAGACAGCGTGCTTGGGTTGAAGACAATCGTAGAAGAGTAGATGAGCTTTCGAATGGAAAACTAGGTTATATCTGGGTGCCAAATACAGGCGGACCTGGCTATGTTTCCTTTAACAGATATTTCTTTGCGCAACAGAACAAGGAAGGTGCCGTGATCGATGAGCGCTTTAATGGTGGCGGGCTTTTGGATGATTACATGGTTGATTTGATGACAAGAAGCCTTCGTGCTGGTTTGACCAATGAAGTACCCAATGGACGCGCTTTTAAGCTACCCGCTGGTATTTTAGGCCCTAAAGTATTGTTGATTAACGAAATGGCTGGCTCTGGCGGAGATTTCTTCCCTTGGATATTCAGGCAACAGAAAGCGGGAGCACTGATTGGCGCCAGCACATGGGGCGGTTTGGTGAAATCATCTACCCACTACGCATTGATAGATGGTGGTTCATTAACTGCACCTGACAATGCTGTTTTCGATCCAATCAATAACGAATGGGTAGCAGAAAATAAGGGCGTTGCACCGGACATTGCGGTTCGTCAAGATGCCAAATCACTTTCCCTGGGTAAGGACCCTCAATTAGAAAAGGCCGTTGAAGAATTGCTCAGGTTGCTGAAAGAGAATCCAACGAAGACGGTTACTCCACCTCCGTTCTTAACACCGGCAAGAAAAGGCAACTAAACCAAAAAAGGCTTCTGAAGTTAATTCAGAAGCCTTTTTTTAGAAATCATTAGCTTATCAGTACTAACTTAAGCTTAAAGTCTCCTCTTTTAATAACCATTCTGTGGCAGTTTTTTCATCCATAAATAATCTAATTCCCTGAAATCCATTTCTGAAACAAAAGTTCTCCCAAGTCTTGTATAGCTTCACATCATCTGAAACAACAATTGCTCGTTTTGCTTTCAGCGAAATCCCAAGATTCTCTAATTCAGAAGAAAGGGATTGCATGTCAGTTTCAACTGCCGTCAGCTTTGCTTTTGATAAATCGGTTAATATTTTTGCGCAATTTGTCTCTTTACTCAATTCAGCTACTTTTATAAAATAACTCTTTGCCACTTCCATTGTCAGTTCACCTTCAATCATTCCAAAGATTTGATCTTGATCTTTTTCGTACGCCACTTTCAACATTATGCCAACTTTAAATTTTAAGGATGCAAAAATACAGATAATTCATAAGGATAAAAATATTACCCTCTGTATTTCAGATAGTTACAATACGTTACTAGTTACGGGAATACCAAAATATTGATAACCTCATAGGGCACCTCACCCAAATAAAAGTTTGTTTAGACTCAATGCAATCGAATGTTGCTTTTGTGGATGGCAAAAAAATTATTGTGAAATAATTTCAAAATCCACTAAAAAATATGCTCGAGCCAAGAAGAAGACTAGCTCAGTTTGCACATCATGCACCTTACACTACCCCCACCATATTTCTCTATAGTCGGTATAGCTACTGAAGTAAGTTTAGAATATTTTGACAAGGCTTCCTTTTGATCAATTGTCAAAGATTTTATTGCCGACTCAGACATGATCAGCACAGACTGCCCTTTGTCATTCATCGCTTCAAGCATATTACCAGCAAAATTATACATCTGATCCATGGTAATCGCTACCACTTCATGCCCTGTACTTTTCAAAGTATTTAGCACCTCTATTCTTTGGTCTTCTGGAATGGACTCGGCACAGATTACAGCATATTGATCTGCAATACACATTATTACGTTCGTATGGTAAATAGCACCACCAACCTTATCAAAGGATTCAAAGACAACTGGTTCATAACCAGCAATCTCACAAAACTTCTCAAGGACTTCGATATGTGTACGTGCTGATAGGCAAGCATAAGCCAACTTATTCCTATAATCGAGTACCACGCTGCCTGTACTCTCTAAAAATTTTTCTTCCTCTTCGTAAGTGGAAATGTCGATAATTCGGGAGATTTCAACGCCAGCCGCTTCCAATTCCTCTAGGACTTCATGTCTTCTTTCTAGTCTCCTGCTCTCTGTGAGCATCGGATAAAGCAACACCAAGCCTTCCTCGTGAAATGAAACCCAGTTATTTGGAAAGACCGCATTTGGCTTTTCTGGTAAATCAGAATCCTCTAAGGCAACAATATCAATCCCTTCTGATTTTAACTTAAGCACAGCATTATCAAACTCTAGCTGTGCACTATTTTCTATTCTTGATCTTTCCTCAGCTCCTTCTCTCGACTGAAAGGAATTAGAACTTGCAGTAGCAGGATCGAAACCAAAATGCTTTGGCCTCATCATCATAATTCGTTTTGCAGCTTGTTTAGACATTATACAAAGGAAGCCTATTTCTTGAAGATTCGGGTAGAAAATCCTAATCCAAAAATCAGATCAGCACTCGTGATTTGTTTCTTAAAATAGGAACCAATATACATGTCTAACTGAAGGTTATTATTTACTAAATAGGTAGCTCCAAAATCATAATTATGGGTATTGAAAAAGTCCTGATTTAAGATGCCGTAATACTCTCCAAAAACAGAAATTTTTGGGCTTACCGCATATGATCCCAGCAGCGTTATTGAAGTGTTACTATTTTCGAAATCAGTCCCAAAATTCATTCCTAAACCATAGGCAATAGAAAACTTGGAACTGATTGTATTTGAAAAATTAAAGCGAAAAACCTTTATATTTTCATTGCCTAAGTCGCTAAAAATCTCGCTTCCAAACTCAGCTAAAAATGAAATCTGAGGTCGAAAACCTTGTTCATCTACAATTCTAATTTTTGTACCTATCGAAGTTGGCGCAAAAAGAAGATCACTAGTTATCTTATCACCTCTCGATCCAAATCGGTCCAAAGAGATATTTTGAAAAAGCCTTAATTCGATATTTTTAGAGATGCCATACCTGAGCTGTAAAGAATTCAGCGCTATGCTTTCAATAGAAAAACTAGAGTTAGCACCAAACAGTTCGTTCTGAGAATAACCAAAACCAGATTCAATTTGAAAAACCCCTTTTGGCACAACAAAAGAAGAGTAAGTTTGGCTTGGTCGATCAGTAACGATAGGCGTATCTCCAACATTCATTTCCTCTTGAGCAAGTAAGCCGTTCGCCAAAGCCAAGGACAATACAAAAGCAATTTTTAGTGATTTTTTCATTTTTAGACCAGTCTAAACATTTAACATTATCAATTATAAATCAGTGGTTTATAAACTATTTATCATGTCTTTCTTTAAGAATTGCAACTACATCATCGAGGGAGTGATTTTTAGCTTCAAGCAGCACCATATAGTGAAAAAGCAAATCCGCAGACTCGTTTAAGAACAGTTCTTTATTATCGTCCTTCGCCTCGATTACCACCTCAACAGCTTCCTCTCCTACCTTCTGAGCAATCTTATTCAAGCCCTTCGAAAAGAGGTGAGCAATGTAAGATTCCTCTGGTGTTTTGGTTCTGCGCTCTTTGATGATTTGGGTCAGATTATCTAAGAAGCCAATGCCATTTTGGTTGTCCTCTTGGAAGCAAGTGTCATCGCCTGTATGGCAAGTTGGCCCTGCTGGATTGGCCTTTATCAATAAGGTGTCTTGATCACAATCGATCAAAACCTCATTCACATAAATATAATTATCCGAAGTCTCTCCTTTTGTCCACAAGCGTTGCTTAGACCTGCTGAAGAAGGTGACTTTACCCTCGTCTAAAGTCTTGATCAGTGCTTCTGAATTCATATAGCCGAGCATCAAAACCTTGCTTGTCACCGAGTCTTGAATGACCACTGGAACTAATCCGTTTTCCTTACTAAAGTCTACCTCTTCAACTGAATTTAATCTTCTCATTTCTCTATCCTAATCGGGATGTTTTTTGTTCGTAAATATGCTTTCAAATCGGGTACAGAAATCTCTTTAAAATGGAAAATACTAGCCGCCAAAGCAGCATCTGATTTGCCTTTGGTAAAGGCAGTAAAGAAGTGCTCCATAGTGCCTGCGCCACCCGATGCAACCAATGGAATGCCAACCAACTCTGAGATCATAGCATTGAGCTCATCGGCAAAGCCAGCCTTAGTGCCATCACTGTCCATCGAGGTTAAAAGTATCTCTCCCGCTCCCCTTTGTTCTACTTCTTTGGCCCAAGCAATTGTTCTCAATTCAGTCGGTGTTCTTCCTCCATTCACGTGTACAATATGCTCATTATTCACAAAACGAGAATCAATCGCCACTACCACACATTGGCTTCCGAACTCTTGGGCTAGCTCATTAATTAGATCAGGTCGTTTTACAGCTGAAGAATTGATGGAAATCTTATCGGCTCCAGCATTCAATAGAGCGGACACATCTTGAATGGATGAAATCCCGCCACCCACGGTAAAAGGAATATTGATTTGAGCAGCCACCTTGCGAACAAGCTCAACTAGCGTCTTTCTTTTTTCGACTGTGGCTGTAATGTCCAGAAAAACCAATTCATCGGCTCCTTCTGCTGCATAACGAGCCGCCAGCTCTACGGGATCACCGGCATCGCGCAAGCCCACAAAGTTTACTCCTTTGACTGTTCTACCATCTTTGATATCGAGGCAGGGTATGATTCGTTTTGTTAGCACAATAAGATTTTAGATGTACGAATTTAGATTGATGATTTGATTAATTACCAAAGGATGCCAATTCTGTCAGTGTGATTCTTCCTTCATAATAAGCCTTTCCAACAATGGTTCCATAAACGCCCATCTGCTCTAATTGCTTTAGGTCGTCTAAACAAGCAACGCCTCCACTTGCAATTAGTTTAAGCGATGGAAAACGCCTCATCAATTCGGTATAAAGCCCAAAAGAAGGCCCTTGCAACAACCCGTCTTTGCTTACATCGGTGCAAATAACATACTTGGCTCCAGCGGTAACGTAGTCTTCTAAAAAACTAAAGATATCTAAGCCTGAGCCTTCTTGCCAACCATGGGTACGGATTTCGTTGTTCATTACATCTGCTCCAATGATAATTCGTTCAGTTCCATACTGCTTGATCCAATCGAGTACCAAAGGCTTATTCTTTACAGCGATACTTCCTGCGGTAATTTGCTTCGCTCCTGCTTCAAAAGCTTCCTCAATGGCCTCTGCGGACTTAATACCTCCTCCAAAATCCACATGAAGTTCGGTGTTGGATGTAATTCGTTCTAAAGTGGCTCGATTAACGATGGTACTGGCTTTAGCGCCATCTAGGTCCACCACATGAAGCCGTTTGATCCCTGCTGCCTCAAAAGCTTGCGCCACGAGTAGCGGATCTGAAGCATATTCTGTTTTTCGAGCATAATCGCCCTGCGTAAGGCGAACGCATTTGCCGTCAATAATATCTATGGCTGGAATGATGTTCATCTTTAGTAGTTAGTAGTTAGTAGTTAGTAGTTAGTAGTTAGTAGTTAGTAGAAAAACGAAGACTCAACAGTCAGGTTCATTAGTGTTTTTAAAGGTTTAAAAGCGGAATTTGTTCATTTACACATTGCTATGATTGCTTCCTTCGCGCCTGATCTACTAATTTTCTGATTCACTGTTTCCTGATCAACTGATCATTTGATTTCAAGGAAATTCTGAAGGATTCGTTCTCCGACTTTTCCGCTTTTTTCTGGATGAGCTTGTAAAGCGTAGAAATTATCCTTGTGCATGGCCGCGCTAAATTCAGTGATGTAATTCGTTGTGGCGATGGTATAAGGACTCAGTTCCGCATAATAGCTATGCACGTAATAAACATAGCTTTCTTCTTCTATTCCCTTAAAGAGCGGGCCAATCATCTTATCCAGATTATTCCAGCCCATTTGAGGCACTTTCAATTTAGGCTCGAACTTCTTGACCCGAACATCGAAAATACCTAAGCAGTCTGTATTATTTTCTTCGGAATGGGCACAAAGCAACTGCTGCCCTAGACAAACTCCAAACACAGGTTGTTTAAGCGATTTAATCACTTTGTCAAGATTTCTTTCCTTCAAAAAGCGCATGGCGGTGCTGGCTTCGCCCACTCCAGGAAAGATTACTCTATCCGCTTTTTGGATGGTTTCAGGATCAGCACTAAGCACTGGCTCAATGCCTAACCGCTGAAGGGCATAAGTGACGGATTGCACGTTACCTGCATTATAATCTATGATTACTAAACTCATTTGGTATAAAACGGAGAAGCGATTTAAACCACCGCTTCTCTTTTTTGTTTTAGCTTGGCTTCAATTTTCTCCTTGATCTCTGGAAGCGAATGATAAAGTTGCTCATAGGAATCAATGATAAAGTAATTCTCTTGCATTTTATCTTTTCTGTAAGGTGTATCCAAAATCTGGTCTACATCATATTCGAAATGATTAGGTTCATTGCTCAAAGAGTATTTCGTTTCGCCTGCTGAAGAGAGAATGCCCGCCCCGTAGATTTTCACCTCGCCATCCTCTCTGATCAAACCAAACTCAATGGTGTACCAGTAAATGCGTGAGAGCAAATGAATCGCCCACTCGTCTTCGATCCACTCATGCCCGAATTGGCTAATGGCTTGCAGAAAATCCACAAAAGCTTGGTTGACCAATAATGGAATGTGCGCGAATACATCATGGAACATGTCTGGCTCTTCTAAATAATCCAATTGGCTCATTTTGCGCACCCATGTCGTAGCAGGAAATTTCTTATTGGCCATTAACTCAAAGAACAAACCGTCTTCTACTATCCCTGGTACCGCATAAATCTCCCAGCCTGTCAAGTTTTTAAGCACTTTATTGGTTTCCTCAAAATTAGGAATGGCTGATCCCGTGAACTTCACCTTGTCAAGCCCGAGCATAAACTCTTTGGTGGCCGATTTGGGCAAATTAGGAAATTGTCTATCGAAGAGTATGCCCCATACCTTCTGGTCTTCTGCAGTGTAATTCTCGTAAATCTGTTTCATTTGCTCTTGATTGAGATTCTTTCAGAATGGGTTATAAAAATAAAACCCGATTCTTTCGGAATCGGGTTTCTATATGTTTGGTTAATTGTTGCTGTTCAATTACATAATGCTACCGTTCCGTTTATCGGGAGATAATAATAGTGGTAGTAATATGCGTTTGCTTTTAACATTATGCCAAAGGTAAAATGCATTTCCGATATGTCAATTCTTTTTTAAAAAAAAAGAATTTGGGAGCAAGTTGACCGTTCTGAGTACTTACTTGACTGATCTTTACTTTTCTCTGCGTGCTTTGCGGTTTTATTAAGATCTAATTATTAATCAACCTATCGGTGTTTCTGAAAAAAACCCTTTCAGGGTGACTGTCCGAAGCGCTATTCTCTCCTAAGCTTCAAAATGTCACATCCTCTCCTTTTAATTGAGTCTTAATACATGCTTTAAGTAGCTTAAAGGCCTTTATTAAGGCTGATTATACATTATTTCAAACAAAATGACTTAAACCCGAGTTGTAAGGCGTAACTTAAATTCGAAGCCAACCTTAAACACATTAAGTGTCCAAATTACCCAAAGTCAATCAATTCATAGATATTTCCGATTACGGCAGGCCAGCAGCAAGAGCGATTACCCAACTACTCAAAGAGACTGCAATTACTCCTATCCACGTTACTATTGCATTTACAATTTCTGGGCTTTTAGCGATATGGTGTATCATTAATGGATTTGTTTGGGCGGCTGCTTTCTTCTTGATCTTAAAATCGATTTTAGATGCAGCTGACGGTGAATTGGCAAGGGTAAAAGAAACACCTTCCTATACCGGTCGCTATTTAGATTCTGTTGCAGATATTTTATTGAATGCCCTTATTTTGGGCACACTATGGTTCCTCACTAATGCTAGTTTTATATATACGGTTTTGGCCTTTTTAGGCATGCAATTACAAGGCACCATTTATAATTACTACTACGTCATTCTTAGAAATAGATTTGATGGAGACACTACCAGCAGAATCTTTGAAAAACACCCTCCTATTGCCATGGAAGGAGAAAAACAGCGCAATGTGAATATTCTCTTTTTCCTTTATCGAGGTCTTTATGGCGTTTTCGACAAGGCGATATACCTCCTAGACAGAAGTGCGGTTAAAAGCAGCTGGTTTCCTAATTGGTTTATGACTGTTGTGTCTTTGCTCGGCTTAGGTTCTCAATTGCTGATCATCAGTATCTTTTTGATTTTAGGATTCAGTGAATTCATCATACCTTTTTTCATTTTTTATACTTCCATGATTTTTGTGATCATTGCAACACGAAAGATCTTTGGCCAGCTAAGTGCTAAGCGGATAGCAAGCCGATAGTTTTTCCAATTCAAAACGCCTATGCAATCCTTGATCCATTACTTTTTGCATTTCGGCTTTCCATTGGTGATTGCCCTGGTCTTGTTTAAAAAGGATTGGAAGAAAGCTTATCTAATTTTAATTGCCACAATGCTGGTGGATTTAGACCATTTGTTTGCAAATCCTATTTTCGACCCTAATCGCTGTAGCATTAATTTCCATTTCTTGCATACCTATTATGCCATGGTGCTTTACGTTCTACTGCTTTTTTTTAAAAAGCCATTTCGCATCATCGGAATAGGTTTGCTCTTTCATATGCTCACCGATTATATTGATTGTTGGATGATGTAGGCTGAATTTGTGGAGACCTTAGACCTCTCGTGCCTCGTGGAAAGAAGAGAGGCGATAGTACTCCACTGTCGCAGGTTCTCCGTTTTATCTGCCATTAGGCAGAACCTTTGACTACTATGAACTTAAGGACTCTGTCCGTATTCTATTCCCTCCTTTCTCTTGCGTCCGAAGCTTTCACCGGTGGCAGTAGCCTATGACGAAGGACTCAGAGAAGGAGCAAAGGAGGGCTAGGGAGGTGTTCACTAGTCTTAACGCCTAGTAAGAATTCTTTTAGACGTACCTATTCAAAAACTGGCACCATCCATTCCCTCTTTTTCGAAAAGGGGGTTAGCGGGATTAGAAGTTGGATTAAACAACATTCCTTGAACATTGAATTAAGAATACCTTTGCTTATTCTACACTCCCCTAACCCCTCTTTATAGAGGGGAATGTCCTGCTGTTACTTTGAGGCCATCTCTTTAAACAGCATTCAACTCAAATTACTATCAAACTATTCCCTCCTTTCTCTTGCGTCCGAAGCTTTCACCGGTGGCAGTAGCCTATGACGAAGGACTCAGCGAAGGAGCAAAGGAGGGCTAGGAAGGTGTTAATGAGTTGTATCACCACATAATAGTATACCAATCTGGTAACAATAAAAGCCTATACAATCAGAAACCCGAACTGCAGCAATTCACTCGCAACCGTCCATTTAGCACTTCCCTTTTTGTATATCCAATACTAAAAAGGCAAAGTAAGCAAGTAGCATATGGAACTAAAAATCCCGTAGAGCGGCAAATAAATCAGCTGCTCGGTAGTGCCGAATTCACTTACATCGAGCGGCTCAGTAAAATACAAAAACCCATACCGCCAAACCCAAGGCAATAAGCAGATGGTGTTTTAATGCTGAGTCGAAAGGGTATTTATGCTTTAACATAAGGCTTCTGCAATGATATTAGAAAAGCTTCATTAATCATGAGCGTAAAAAGCCTTTCTTTCTTCATTCTCTCTTTTCGAGTTAAAATCAATAAATGCCTTAATCTCAGAACAAAATCACACCTAGTTTGGCAACATTATTGAACTTAGTTTATCAAATAGAAACGAGCAATTTTATTCATACAATTGAACATCTTTAAATATATCAACTACAAAAATCAGTCAATAATTAATGTTTTCTAATTGCAACCTTTTATGCTTAGCCCTGTTTAATATTGACATTGGGCAAGAGCTAAGATTTCATCAATCTTAATCCAAAAACCTGTCTTCAGATGCACTTATGGTCAGATTCAGAAAAAGTCACATCTTGTTAATGGTTACCATTATCACCTGTTTGGTCATCATGTCATGTGAAGATGAAAATGCTCCAGAATCGCATGCTTCAAATCCTGGTTTGTTTATTAATTGGACGTTAATAGAAGAAGAAGGACCCTGCAATCAAGGCGGTGTCTATACAAGTACTATTCAAGGTAGAAACATTGTGCTGAGTTTAATTAGAGGATCTAATTATGAATACAGAATAGATGGTCAGCTAATTGCAAATGGTAGTTTCATTGCCCAAAGCGGAAGAATTTCATTTACCCCCGCCATTTATCCCAATGGTTTTGAAGGCTTCTCCACTTACGTTTTTACAGGTACTAGATTAATTATGACAACTAGGGAACTACTCATGCCGGGAAGCACAGAAACCTGTGAAGTGAGAAGAGATTATCGCAGACCAAGTTGACGTAAAATTGAACAGAGGGCTAATTGATAATCCAGTACTTAGGAGATTAATGCGAATCAAAAATCTCAGTCAACAGAATTAGCCAGTGGAATTAATTAAAACTTTGAGTTCAGATGACCTTACCTTTAACTAGGTTCGTGCATAGGAGTTATATCTCAGGACTTAGCCAGCTTCATTTGGCAAAATTGCAGGCACTTGGTGATGGCACTTTTTCTCATTTCCCCAACAAAAAAGAACCTCATTTGACGGTCTTAACAAAGGTTAAGTCGACAATAAGTTCAGAAAAAAGCTATCTTGAGGCAAAGCTTATCCTATGACTTATCATCACTTCTTAGTTGACATTAAAGACAAAATCGCCACAGTATCATTCAACCGTCCCGACAAAGCCAATGCACTTCATATGGAAGCTTGGGATGAAATGAGAATGATCTTCAACCATCTTTCTAACACTCCAGAGGCACGAGTAATTATTTTAAAAGGAGAAGGAAAACACTTTTGCGCAGGGATTGACCTAGAACTGCTTATGTCTTTAAATAAGTTAAAGGAAATCACCTGCGAAGGCAGAAGAGGTGAACAACTCAGGAAATTTATCTTGAATCTTCAAGATGCTGTTTCATCAATCGAAAAATGCGCCAAACCAGTTATTGCAGCAATACACAACGGCTGTATTGGTGGGGGTGTAGACATTGCTGCTGCCTGCGATATGCGGTATTGTACTGATGATGCCTTTTTTACAATCAAAGAAATTGACATGGGTATGGTCGCTGATTTAGGCACATTACAAAGACTGCCAAAATTAATCTCTCCGGGAATAGTGGCAGAAATGGCATTTACAGCAAGAAATGTATCTGGTGTTGAAGCCGCTTCGATTGGTTTGACCAACAAGTCATTCTCAAGTCAGGATGAACTTATGATTGGTGTTAGAGAAATAGCATCTGAAATTGCTTCAAAATCACCACTTTCTGTTAGGGGCATCAAAGAAGTATTGCGCTATGCAAAAGACCATCCTGTGGATGACTCTCTCCATCAGATTGCAACTTGGAATGCTGCAATGATCCTTTCGGATGACCTAAC
>JBLIKG010000033.1:0-14003 GCA_047636255.1 Roseivirga sp.
GGCTCCCTGACGGCCAGTGCTACTGGGCCAGAAGGTGCGACTTTCGAGTATATGGATGCTTATGTTGATAGCATTATTGCGGCTGTTGAAAAGCATGTACCTGAAAAGGAATCTTTAATCACCATTACATCTCCAGGTTTCGGAAGTGCCGCAACAAACTCGGCTAGAATTACAATTACGCTTGTTGACGCTGAACTTAGAGATAGATCTCAACAGGAGATTTTAGATGATTTTTCTCCTATTATGTCACAATATACAGCGGCTAGAGCTTCACTTTCTCAGCCCCCAACTATTGGTGGAAGAAGAAGTAGCGGTTTCCCAGTTCAGTATGTGATTCAAGCTTCAGAATTAGAGAAATTAAAAGAGGTTTTGCCTGAATTTGTGAGATTGGCTCAAGAAGCTCCAGAGTTCACTTTTGTCAATTTGAATCTAAAATTCACTAAGCCCGAAATTACAATCGAGATCGACAGAGAGAAGGCACGTACTTTGGGTATTTCAGTGAGAGACATTGCGCAAACACTTCAATTAGGTTTAGCAGGTCAGCGTTTTGGGTTCTTTATTTTAGGGGGAAAACAGTACCAAATTATAGGTCAAGTGGAACGTGATGACAGAAATGATCCTTTGGATTTGAAGGCACTTTATGTGCGTTCTTCGGATGGAAGATTAATTCAATTGGATAACGTCATTACCTTGGAAGAAAGAAGTTCTCCACCTCAATTATATCGTTTCAATCGATTTGCGGCAGCAACGGTTTCAGCTAGTTTGGCACCAAAAGTAACGACTGGTCAAGGTATTGAGGCCATGGACAGAATTGCCAAGCAGGTTTTGGACGGTACTTTCACAACTGATTTGGCTGGGGAGTCTCGAGAATTTAGAGACAGTACCAATAGTCTTTATTTTGCTTTTGGCTTTGCCTTGGTTTTGATCTATTTGGTCTTATCCGCTCAGTTCGAAAGTTTTGTTGATCCATTGATTATTTTATTTACAGTGCCTTTGGCGTTAGCCGGTGCCTTACTTGTATTGTGGAGATACGAAGAGTCATTGAATATTTTCAGTCAAATCGGAATCATTATGTTGGTGGGTTTGGTATCGAAGAATGGTATTCTGATTGTAGAGTTTGCTAACCAACGGAAGGCCCAAGGCTTAAGTGTTCGCGAAGCAGTATTAGATGCTTCGAAGTCGCGTTTTAGGCCAATTTTGATGACCTCACTTTCTACAATTTTGGGTATTCTACCTATCGCTTTATCATTAGGGGCAGGTGCAGAAAGCCGAGTTTCTATGGGGGTTGCCATTATTGGAGGACTTATATTTTCAACCGTTCTAACACTTTATGTCATTCCTGCGATTTATACTTATTTCTCGAGTAAGAAGAGTAGGGTAGCTAGAACCACAGCTTAATTATGAAAATCAAGATTACTTTTTTGTGTTTAATGATTTCTTGTTCAAATATTTTTGCACAAGAGAGACTTACGATAGAGGATGCTATTCAACTTGGTTTGGAGTTTAATTTAGCTATTAAAATTTCTAAGAAAACCGCAGAGACGAGTGCGAATAATTCAGAGCTAAGCTATGGTGCCTTACTCCCATCTTTCGGGATCACTGCAAATAAATCATTCAGTAATACTGATGTTACCCAGCAGCTGGCTTCTGGTGGAGATGCAAGAAGAATTGATAATGCTAAAACCAATAACCTTAATCTAGCACCTACCTTGAATTGGACGATTTTTGATGGCTTAGGCATGTTCCATACCCGAGATAGACTCAAAACATTGGCTTTGGTGGGGGAGGATGAGCTGAGACTTCAAATTGAAAATAGTATTGCTCAAATCTCTAATGCTTTTTATAGGGTTGTATTAGAAAAAGAACGTGCACGTGTTTTTCAAGATGCACTTGATTTAAGTAGAAAACGATTAGAACTTGCTAAGACCAGGTACGAAGTTGGTAAAGCTTCTAAGCTAGTTTTTTTGCAAGCTCAAGTAGATTATAACACGGACTCTTCAAATTTCCTTTCGCAAAGAGAATTGATTCACAATGTTCAAATAGAAATGAACAGGTTGATAGGACAAGGATTAGAGAGTAGTTTCGATATTACCTCAGGCTTTGAGTATGATGACACCCTGGATTTAGATGCTATTTTGGCAAGCGCTAGCTTAAACAACCCTGATGTAGTCAGAGCGCAAAGGAACCTTGAAGCGAATTATCTGCAAATTAAAGAACTCAATGCACTGAAGTTCCCTACTGTTAATGTGAATTTTGGGTACACTTATAATGACCGAAATTCAGATGCGGGAGCTGTGTTAAGCAACTTGTCAACTGGTTTAAGCTATGGCGTTGGAGCCTCTTGGAATATCTTCAATGGTTTTGACTTAAAGCGCAGAGAGCAAAATGCCCGTATTCAAGTAGAACTTACTGAACTACAAATTGAAGATTTGCGCCAATCCTTAGAATCGGATATTCGCAAGGTTTACGGTAGCTATCAAAATGGGCTTAGACTCAACCAGCTTGAAGAATTGAATTTAGAAGTGGCTAAGGAAAATTATGATATCGCGCTAGAGCGATTTAAAGTTGGTAATTCTACCCCCGTTGAGTTAAGAGAGGCTCAAATCAATTTAGTTCAAGCTGAAATCAGAAAGATCAGTGCACAGTATAATATCATGCTTTCTGAAATCGAATTGAAGAGATTATCGGGCGGAAACTTGAAATAAGGATTAGTAGCTACTCAAAATTATCAGCTACTATTTTAGCAGATAAAAGACATAAAGGAATGCCACCCCCAGGGTGCACGCTCCCGCCACAGAAGTACAAATGATCGATTTTCTTGGAGAAATTGGCGTGTCTAAGGAAGGCTGCGTATTTGTTATTCGAACTATTGCCATATAGCGCTCCTTGCGATGAAGATGTTCTTAATTCTATACTTCTGGGGTCTAGCACATCTTCAACTTCTATCAGCGGCTCTATATCTTCCCCCAACTGAAGAGAAAGTTTCTTTAAAATATTCGCTTTTGCCTCTTTAATGAGCTGATCCCAATCTTGCCCTTGATTGTTCGGTACATTAATCATTGTAAACCAATTTTGGCATCCCTCAGGCGCATCATCCTTTTTATGAGTAGAAGTAATGTTGATATAGATAGTGGGGTCGTTTGAAATTGTTCCTTTGCTAAAAATCTGCTCAAATTCATTCTTATAGTCTTCTGAAAAGAAGATGTTATGAAGGTCGAGTTGCTTAAATTCTTTTTTAATTCCCCAATAGAAAATCAACGCAGAACTTGATTTAGGCTGATTGATGATTTTGGTAGGCTTATCTTGACTTTTGAGTAATTTTTCATACGTGCCAACCACGTCCATATTGCTTACAACCCTATCCGCTTTGTGGAAACCAAATTTCGTGTTTACACCCTTTGCCTTACCTTCAAATACTGTGATTTTTTCAACTTTAGTATCAAAATAGAATTTCACACCCACTTTTTTAGCCAGTTCATAAAGGCTTTTTGTGATGTCGTACATGCCATGAGTAGGAAAATAAGCCCCAATACCAAATTCTAAATGAGGAATGATATTCATAGTCCCAGGCGCCTGATAAGGATCAGAACCATTATAGGTTGCATATCGATTAAATAATTGGATCACCTTCTCAGTTTTAAACCTCGAAGCATTGACTTGATGCATGCTTCTATTGAAGTTAAACTTGGTCAATTTCATGTATCGCTTAAATGCTTCTGTACTAAGCCAAGTACTTAGGCGGTGAAGAGATTTATGCATAAAAAGAGGCGAGAGCTCTTCATATAGAAATTTACTTTTATTAAGTGCCTTTTGAATGTTTTTTGATGGCTCGCCTGTTTTTTCTTCTACCTCTTTTTTGAATAATTCTATATCGGCAAAGGCCTCTATTTCAGTGCCATCGGGGAAGAAATATTTACAGGTAGTTTCTAATTTTTGATAATCGAAATGGTCTTCCGTTTTTAGGCCGCATAACTTATAAAGCGCATCTATTTCCTCTGGTAATGTGAAAAGTGAGGGGCCAGCATCAAACCTATAGCCATTCAATTGAATCTCTGTGAGTTTTCCCCCAGGGTATTGATTTGCTTCGAAAACCGAAACGATATATCCTTGTTTAGCAAGCCGTATAGAACATGCTAACCCAGCTATCCCCGAGCCGATAATGATTACAGATTTTGCCATTTAATTGAGTCTGAATAAGTATAGCTCTGCAAAAGGTTGAGGAGATTTTACGGTGTAACTTAGGCGTAATCAAAAGTGTATCACAATTGTTGAATTACCAAGAGATTTTTATACTAAATACGATAAAGTAAATGCGAAAGCCGCTAAGCATACCTATCTACCGCAAGTAATGGGCTATCAAAGTCTTTGTTTTCATTTAGAATCTCCTGACTAAGTAAATGGCCAGTCACTGGCCCTAAGGTAAAACCTAGCATGGCGTGGCCAGTGCCAATCACAAGATTGCTGTATTTGGCAGTCCTGCCAATATAAGGCAATCCATCTGGTGTACATGGTCTTAGCCCTGCCCAAGGTTGAATCTGACTAAAGTCTTGATCTTTAAATTGAGGTAGATATTTGCTAATGGAATTGACAATGCCTCTGACCCGAATAGGGTTGATTTCTAGTTGTGTGCCAGCAATTTCCATGGTGCCAGCAAAGCGTAAACCATCGAGCATTGGAGTAGTAGCTACTCTTGCTTCGACCAGAACAGAAGGTAAGTTTGGTTTTACGATAGGATCTTTGATCATAAAACTATAGCCTTTTCCTGCTTGTAATGGGATAGAAACCCCTAGTTTTTTAGCCAAAATTGGAGACCACGAACCTGTAGCCAATACATATTCATCAGCTATTAAATCACCCGCATTTGTTTCAAGAGCGACAATTTTGTTTTTCTCAATTTTCGCGCCTGTCAGAGTAGTGTTGTGATGGATTTTGATTCCCTTGCTGATCAGGCGCTTTTTGAATTCCTTCATAAATACTCCTGGGGTCATCCAGGCATCACATTTGAAAAGCACTGCTCCAGCAATATCCATTTCCAAACCTGGCTCAAGCTTTTGGACTTCTTGATTAGAAAGTACTGCTGTTTCTAGACCAATTGCACTACCCACTTCGGCTACTTCAATTTCGTGGTGAAGTGCCGATTCTGTTTTACAAAGCATTAAGAGGCCTTCGCTGGAATAGCCTGCTTCTATGTTTTCATCTTTGAGTATTTGCTCGTAGTATTTTTTGCTTAGTACGGTGAGTTGATTTAGTACTGGAACGGCTGCATCCACTCTGGCCTTAGTAGAAGCTTTCTTGAAAAGTAATCCCCAACGGATCAAGTCAGCATTGAGGCGTGGCTTAATGTAAAATGGACTTTCTGGATTAAGCATCCATTTTAAACCTTGGCTAATTATGCCTGGAGAGGCCAAGGGAATGATATGACTTGGAGAAACATAACCGGCATTACCGTGGGAGCAGTTATCACTTCCATCTGTATTGTCAATTACTGTTACTTCAATTCCCTTCTTATGAAGGAAATAGGCTGTGCTTAGGCCAACAATACCTGCACCTACCACGATGACTTTTTTGCTGTTCATAAATCAAATTACTGAAAATCCGAATGCGTAGGGATCGTCCTCATCAATTAAAATTGTATTGTATCCTGTGATCTTCGCCCACCCTTCAATACTAGGTATAATTGCGGATTTTTCACCTATCTGTGTAGTGCCTTCTATACGCCCAATGAACTGGCTCCCGATAATACTTTCGTGTACAAATTCATCTCCTTCTTTCAATTTTCCTTTTGCTGCCCATTGGGCCATTCTGGCTGATGTACCTGTACCACATGGCGATCTGTCAATTGCCTTTTCGCCATAGAAAACAGCATTTCTAGCGGTTGAATTGGCCTGGGTGGGCTGACCTGTCCATAGCAAATGAGAAAGCCCCGAGATGGTTGGGTTTTCGGGATGATTGAATTGATAGTGCTCATTCATATGAGTCCGTATCTCACGACTAGCACCAATGAGCTCTAAAGCCGAATGGTCAGCAAGGTCTTTGTAATTTTCTTGAGGATCGACAATAGCGTAAAAATTACCTCCATAGGCAACATCAACAACCAGTTCTCCGAATTGACTACATTCAACTTTAAGGTTTTCTGCAGCTAAGAAGGACGGGATATTAGTCAGTTTTACAGAGGTTACTTTCTTTCCTTCTTGCTTGTACTCAATTTTGACCAAGCCTGCTGGGGTTTCTAATCGAAGCTTTCCGGGCACTTTAGGCTGAACTAATCCCTCTTCGAGCATAATAGTGACAGTCCCAATTGTTCCATGACCGCACATTGGCAAACAACCACTCGTTTCTATAAAGAGCACTCCAATATCATTTTCAGGGTCGGAGGGTGGATAAAGAATGCTGCCCGACATCATATCGTGCCCACGAGGTTCGAACATCAAACCTTTGCGAATCCAGTCGAATTCGCGTAGAAAATGCTGACGCTTTTCGCTCATGTTAGCACCTTCTAATAATGGGCCACCGCCAGCCACTAATCGCACGGGATTGCCACAAGTATGGGCATCGATGCAGAAGAAACGTTTACTTTTCAATCTAATGTTCGGGTTAAATATTATTCTGTTTTAGTTTTTGCTTCCTCGATGTATTTGTCAATCACCTTTTCAAGCAGCGTCAATGTCAGTGTGCCTTGAGAAAGTACGGCATTATGGAATTCTCGTACATTGAAGTTTTCTCCGAGTTCCTTTTCCGCTTTCTTCCTTAATTCCTTGATTTTGAGTTCACCTATTTTATAAGAAAGCGCCTGACCAGGCCACGAAATATAGCGGTCAGTTTCGGTAGTGCATTCGTGGATAGAAAGCGCGGTGTTTTCGGCTAGGTAATCAATTACTTCTTGACGAGACCATCCATAAGCATGAATACCCGTATCGACCACTAATCGACATGCACGCCACATTTCGTAAGTCAATCTCCCAAAATCGTCATAAGGCGTTTCATACATTCCCATTTCAATACCCAAAAACTCTGAATACAAACCCCAACCTTCGCCAAAGGCCGAAATGTACATGTTGTTTCTAAACCTTGGCAATCCTTCTAATTCTTGTGTCAGCGCAGCTTGCAAATGATGTCCAGGTACTGCTTCATGCAGTGTGAGAGAAGGCATTACATAGAGTGGACGGCTTGGTAAATCATAAGTGTTCACCCAATATTCACCCGCCCTAGTGCTGTTAATATTAGCGCCAGAATATCTTCCTCCAGTATATTTAGGGGCTAAATGTGGCGCAACAGGCTCTACGGTATAAGGTTGTCGAGGTAATTTATTAAATAATGCAGGTAGCTTTCCATCCGCTTTTTTGGCCAAGTAGGCCGCATACATCAAAAGCTCTTTGCCCGTTTTAGGATAAAACTGTGGATCGGTTCTTAGAAACTGAATAAACTCACTTCGAGTGCCCTTGAAGCCAGCTTTTTCTTTCACTAATTCCATTTCTGCTTTAATGCGTTCCACTTCGCTAAGGCCAAGCTCGTGAATCTCTTTCACCGACATGTCTAAAGTAGAAAAGTGGTTGGCTCTTACTTGGTAGTATTCTGCGCCATTCGGCCAATACGATGCCCCAATTTCATCAGGCGCATTTGGTAAATATTCCTGGTCGAAAAAGTCTTTGATCAATCGATAACCACCAATCGCTCCGTTCGAAACGGCCTCTTTACCATCTGATAGAAGCTTCACCTTCGCTTCAGGGGAAAAGCTTTCTGGAAAATTTTTGAACGGAGCGAAAAAGGAGCTTTCCTCAATATTATCAACTAAATGTGTTTCGTAGGTTACTTCATAGCCATCAAGAATTGCCTTAGGTTGTGCAATACCAATGGCCAAGCCTTTCCTCATTAAATCAATATGCTGCTGAGCATAATCAGGAAAAGCATTTAGGTTGCGAATGTACCTTTCATAATCTTCTACCTTATTAAAACGAAACCGATTGGGCTGACCCACAAAACTGATATGAAAACCAGCATCTACTAAAATTGGATTGAGGTAGGCTTTGTATTTGTACTCATCCACATCTTCCTGTAATCGATAAGTCATCAATTCAATACTGATTTCGTCTGAAAAGAAGAGGGTAGATTTATCCAAAGCCTTCAACCTATCAATCATTTTTGCAGAAAACTCAGCCCTCTTTTGAAAATCCTCCTCAGTGTATCTGCCCAGCGGGAATTGCTCTCTTTCAGTTTCCGTCAATGGCGCATAGGCATCAATATCAGCCAGAATTTTATCTAACGAATCAGTTTCTTGCTGACAAGAGAAGAGTAGGATAATTGCAAAAAAGGGGATGAGCTTTTTCATATGTTAGTCTTTGGTAAAGGTGTTGTTCACGGTTCTCCAAATGCCCAGCGGATTCCCATCCTGAAGTGCTTTTGGTAAGAGTTGGTTAGGCCAGTTTTGATAACTTACAGGCCTTACAAAGCGATATATGGCATCTTTACCTACGCTGGTAAATTTTCCGTCCGAACTTGAAGGAAAAGGACCTCCATGATGCATGGAAGGGCAAACTTCAACCCCAGTGGGCATGCCATCAAAAATGATGCGTCCAACCTTCTGCCTTAAGGCTGAAATGACTTTAGGATGGTTTTTTAGATCTTCTTCTGTGGCAAGTAATGAACCTGTAAGCTGGCCTTGTAATGCGCTAGCGACCTGTTCCATTTCGCTCGCATCTTGGCAAACCACCATCAATGAGAATGGGCCGAAGACCTCTTCGTGAAGCTTAGGGTTAGCCAGAAAACTTTGCGCATCAACACTAGCGGTGAGTGCATTCCCTTTATTTTCTTCAAGCTTAGTGGTATTACCATGCGCACTGACCCCCGTTTGACTAAGCGCTTCTTCTCTTAATTTATAATAGCTAGTCGCTATTTTTTCGTTGAGCATTGTACTCGGTGGAGTAGCGGCTATTGCCGACTCAAGGGTAGATGAAAATTTAGTTAGTGCTTCAGATCGAATGGCGATCAATAAGCCGGGATTAGTACAGAATTGACCAACACCAAGAGTAATCGATCCAGCAACAATACCAGCCAAACCTTCGGGGTCTTTTTCTAATTTATTGGGAAGAATAAAAGTTGGATTGATACTTCCCATCTCGGCATAAACAGGAATAGGCTCTGGCCGCTGATTTGCTAAATCAAACAATGCTTTCCCACCCTTAAATGAGCCAGTAAATCCTACTGCCTTAACTAGTGGATGCTTTACCAATTGTTGGCCTACTGGAATTCCGCCATTGACCATAGAGAAAACGCCATCAGGCATCCCGGTTTTTTCAGCAGCACTTAAAATGGCTTGGCTCACCAAATCATTGGTGCCTAAATGAGATTCATGGCCTTTAACAATCACTGGATTTCCGGCTGCAAGTGCAGAAGCGGTATCACCACCAGCAGTTGAATAGGCCAAGGGAAAATTACTTGCTCCAAAAACGACCACTGGTCCGATCGGAATCTGCATTTTTCTTAAATCTGGTTTTGGCACTGGACTTCTATCTGGAATGGCAGTGTCGATGGTCGCGTTCACCCAAGAACCTTCACGAAGCAATGCCGCGTTGAGCTTCAGTTGATTGCAGGTTCTTCCACGTTCACCTTGAATTCTACCTTCTGGTAAGCCAGTTTCGCTCGATGCTCGCTGCACAAGTTCATCGCCCAAAGCCATAATTTCTTCCGCAATGGCATCCAAGAAATCTGCCTTCAGTGCACTAGATGTCGCTTGATATACAATGTAGGCTGACTGTGCTTGTTCAACAGCTGCATTTATTTCTTCTTCAGTAGCCGCAGTGAATTGACCCGCTAGCTGAGAGTTGTCAGTTGGATTAATTGCAAAAAGAGGGTGCTTACCTTTGGCCGAAGCCGTTTTTCCGATGAAGTTTGTTCCTTTTATCATTTTATAAATTTAGGTAATCTGGAAGAGTAGGCCTGTGCTTTAAACCTGTTTCTATCAATTTTAAAACATGGGCTCTTTCTTCGCCAGCCAAAGGCAAGCGAGGTGCTCTAACATTTTCGGTGCCTATGCCCGTGGCAACTTCTGCCAATTTTATATTCTGTACTAATTTGGCATTAATATCAAGCTCCAACAATGGTAAAAACCAACGATAGATGCGCAATGCTTCTTCATACCTGCCTGCTTTCTGAAGTCTATAGATAGCAACAGTTTCTTTTGGGAAAGCGCAAACTAAGCCTGCCACCCAACCATTGGCACCCATAAAAAGACTTTCTAACGCCAAAGTATCTACTCCAGAAAGTATTTTGAAACGATCACCGAATCGGTTGATCATTCTAGTAGTGTTCGAAATATCTCTTGTTGATTCTTTGACTGCCTGAATATTTGAGCATTCTGCCAATGCTGCGAACATGTCCAAAGTCACTTCAATTTTATAGTCAATCGGATTATTATAAACCATGATTGGAAGGTCAGTCGAGTTAGCAACTGTCTTAAAATAGGTTACGGT
The DNA here is from genome assembly GCA_047636255.1 of Roseivirga sp. Classification (GTDB taxonomy): domain Bacteria; phylum Bacteroidota; class Bacteroidia; order Cytophagales; family Cyclobacteriaceae; genus Roseivirga. The sequence continues at coordinate 10,467 of JBLIKG010000033.1, forward strand.
TTCATGATCATCCGCTTTGTAACGCATAGGAGGAAGCATCATCAATCCACTAGCACCATTCTTTTGTGCTTTTTCTGCTGCGAGTATTGCGCCTTTGGTAGTTTGTTCAGCAATGTTCATGATCACGGGCACTTTGCCATTGACCATTGCGACTGTGGCACTTACTAATTCATCCTTTTCAGCTTCCATCAATGAACTTGCTTCGCCCAAAGTACCGCCTAAAATAATTCCATCGACACCAGCTGCTAGTTGTGCTTGAATATTGACTTCGCACATTTTAAGATCAAGTTGATCATCAGCTGTGAATTTTGTGGTTACCGCTGGGTAAACACCCTGCCATGCTACTTTCATCTCTTTAATTTTTAGCTAAAATAAAGGGTAATGGGCTCACATACTTTGCGGAAATTCACTAATAACGATAGTATATTTGCATATTAATGATTCAGAGTGATTTAATAGGTTTAAATACTACAAGTGAAAGTTCTTCCATTCAAGATTCCTAAAACAGATGAGTCATCAATTCATTTACAGATTGATGATGAAGTTTATTTTTATGATAAGCTGCATCAACATCCAGAAGCACAATTGACTTGGGTCATTAAAGGAGAGGGGACACTAATTCATGGGGACTATTTGGGTAGTTTTCGGGAGGGAGAGATATTTTTGATGGGGTCGAATGTGCCTCATGTTTTTCGTTGCGAGAAGAAATACTACGCATTGGACAATGAGCAAAGAGTACTTTCAAAGTCGATTTTTTTTAGGCTCGAGCAATTAAACGAGGCAGCAAAAATATTTCCTGAAGTCAAATCGCTTTTGTCTATTCTGGCAGCAGGTGATCGTGGTCTTAAAGTTGAAAGTTTACGCAGTGCTTCCCTTATCGTAGGTTTTAATGAAGTTTTCGAAAGGGAAGGAATGAGTCGTTTGTCTTCTTTTTTTAACCTCTTGGGCAAGCTAACGGATCCCAATACGATTCAATACTTGAATGACATTCCCCAAAAGTCTATTAAAGAAGTAGAGGGAAGACGGTTGGATGACATCTTTCGATTTACGCTAGATAATTTTGGCAGGCGAATTACGCTTGAAGAAGTGGCTGAAGTAGCCAATATGAACAAGGCTTCTTTCTGTCGCTATTTTAAGCAACATACGCGCAAAAGCTATATTGACTTTTTGAATGAATACCGAATCAATCAAGCAACCAAACTTTTGTTAAGCAGGGAAAAACCCATTGCCCAAATCTGCTTCGAGGTGGGTTTCAATAACCTTTCTAATTTCAATCGGACGTTTAAACAGTTAACAGGTAAGACCCCAAGGGAAATTGGGTATTAGTCAGTCTTCTGCTCACCTGTAAATCAACCACTATTCCTTTACAACTGCCAATTCAGGAAAGCCCGCAGGTGACTTTCGATGTTGAGTGGCTTGTTCATATCCATAAATCAGCGTGATCAAAGTGGGCTCATCGAACATTCTGCCTAAAAATTGAACACCAGTGGGTAGATTCCCTTCGCTATAGCCCATGGGTACTGTAAAAGCAGGCTGACCTGTATGCGGTGCAATAATTTGGCTATTATCACCCTTATAGCCTCTGAAGTCGCCAATCTTAGCGGGCGGATTGTTCCATGAAGGATAAATCAAGGCGTCCACTTTATTGTCGTCCATGGCGGCTTCTACGGCATTTCTGAAGGCAATTCTTTTAGCATCGTTAAATGCATCTTGGCAAGCGATTCCATCGGCAGAAGGATCACCCTCTATCGTTTGAAAGAACTTCAAGTTTTGCTCAATGTAGTCAGAGTATTTCCCTGACTCCACTATTTCATCCAAAGTTTTAATAGGCGCATCCTCACCCAAACTGGCCAAATAATTTTCTAGATCCACTTTAAACATGGAACACCATTGGTCTCTTCTCAACGAGTCAAAATTTTCTATTTCAATCTCCAATATAGTAGCGCCTTGTGCCTTCATGTCGGCAATGGCCTGATCGAACATTTGAAGGATTTCACTAGAAGGTTCTCCTGAGGAGGTGAGCTGTTTCACTACGCCAATACGAGCCCCTTTAAGGCCATCGGCTTGTAAAAACTGAGTGTAGTTTTCTGGGACTTTGCCTTTTGAATTTTCGGTAAGCGGATCGGCAGGATCATAACCTGCAATCACTTCTAGTACTCGAACAGCATCTTCAACCGTCCGACCCATTGGGCCACCAACATCATTTCGAAGGTAGAGTGGAATAATTCCATCGCGGCTTGTAAGTCCCATTGTAGATCTTAACCCTACCAAAGCGTTATGACTAGAGGGTCCTCTGATTGAATTACCTGTGTCACTACCTAATCCAATGGTGCCTAGATTGGCGGCCACGGCCGCAGCTGTTCCTCCACTTGAACCCGCGGTAGTATGTTCTAAATTATAAGGGTTTTTGGTTTCGCCTGCAATTGAACTGATAGACACCATGGGGCTGAATGCCCATTCTGCCATATTTGATTTGGCCAGAATTATAGCCCCAGCTTCACGTATTTTACGTACTTGATATGAGTCATCTAGAGGAATTGAGCCCTTCATCGCCAATGAACCTCCAGCCGTTTGCAAATCATAAGTATCGAAGTTGTCCTTCACAATCATCGGTACACAATGCAGCTTTCTCAGTTTTCCTGTCGATTGGAATTCCTCGTCTAAGGTTTTTGCCACTTCCAACGCTTTTTGATTCACTACTACAATTGAATTCATACCTGTGGATTGGTCATAAGCTTCAATTCTATCCAGATATTTCTGCACTAGTTCCACACATGAGCAGTCTTTGTTTTTAAGCGCATCATGAATTTCTGAAATAGTGATTTCTTCTAATTTGATTTCTTTTTTAGGCGTGCATTGAAGAAAAGCGAAGAAAACGAGAGGGAGTAATAATTTGATTTTCATAATAATTAGCTATGATGGGAAGTTGAACAGATTCCAATTAAAAAGCAATTGCCTTTTGAAGAGTGAAGGGTCCAGTGCTTACTCTACCGTCTTTCTGAGTTTGCTTTTGGGCAAACGAAAGAATCTGCTGGTTTTTGTAGCTAGACTATTGGACAAAGTCCTTAAAATCATAGTTAGTCACAGGTTTGGAAAACCTGCGAAAGTAGGTTTTGACCCTTCGTTCCTCAGGGAAAGAAAACGGGCGAAGATCAGTCAACCGAATACTTGTTGTTTTCATACAACAAAGGTAGTTATATAGCTTTTCATGCTGACGCAGGAAGCATCTACTTCAATCTTTATAACTTTTCGATGATCTCCTGAAAATCCAGCTTCTCCCAATCCTCCTCAATATTTGGTTGGGCTAATACTGCATCCATAATGGCTTGTTGCTTTTTACCCATGCCGAGTGCTTCAGAATAGCGGAAATCACTAAAAGTGGTCATAGAGTATAGCGGCACCCACTTTTCTGGATAAAGCTCATTGATTTTCTTTTCAATTTTCTTCTGAAGAATAAACTTTTCATCGGCCACTTTATCGCGCATTTCGATGAAATTGTAAAGTGCTAAATCGGCAATGGCATTCGCGTCTGGAATT
>JBLIKG010000034.1:0-13847 GCA_047636255.1 Roseivirga sp.
CTATTGATGAGCAAAGAAGAATTACAAAGAGTGTGGATTTTGAGAAAATTCATGTCTGACATGAACTCAATTGAAGCAATGGAATTCTTACTAGACAGAATGAAAGGAACTAAGGACAATGAAGAGTTCTTGATTTCAATGAACGGATAATCTGAAATATTATGCCGGATTAAAAAAGGCGATTATCTTAGGATGATCGCCTTTTTTATTAGCCGACTTCTTTTATATTTAACGAAATAAAACCTTTATACTCTGAAGTTCAGCTTATAAAGTATTATTGATCGGCTATTGGTTGAGGTAATTAAATAGTCAAATCATGGAGCCACCGTACGGGTGGCTCTTTTTGTTTTAGGCAATAATTTTTTGTTCTTAAATCTAATAATGAAGATTTAGGCCATTTGACTTCATCTTTTTAAATTGATTGACATTCTACCCAAAAATCTATGTACTCCCTCGGTTACGACATTGGCAGCAGTTCTATAAAGGCTGCACTTGTTGATAATAATTCCTTAGAAACAATAGGCACAGCACAATATCCTAGCAATGAAATGGAAATTCTTGCTGTGAAGTCTGGATGGGCAGAGCAAGACCCAGAATTATGGTGGGAGAATCTGATTTTGGTAACTCAAAAACTTTTTACTCAAACTGATATTGATAGTGCACTGATCAAGTCAATCGGTATTTCATATCAAATGCATGGTCTTGTGTTGGTTGATAAAAACCTTGAGGTACTAAGGCCTTCTATCATTTGGTGTGATAGCCGTGCAGTGGACATTGGAAATCGCGCTTTTGATGATCTGAGTTCTGATTTTTGCTTAAACCATCTTCTTAACTCCCCTGGAAACTTTACTGCATCAAAACTCAAATGGGTGAGTGAGAATGAACCCCAGCTTTTCAATCAGATTTATAAAATGATGCTTCCCGGAGACTTCATTAATATGAAACTCACGGGTGAAATAAATACAACAATTGGCGGCCTTTCTGAAGCGGTATTATGGGACTTTAAGAATAATAAGACATCAGAGAAACTGCTTTCTTATTTTGGTTTTGATCAATCCATTATACCTGATTTGGTAGAAACAATTGGCGTTCAAGGCAATGTAAGTAAATCGGCTGCGCAAAAACTCAATTTGAGTGAAGGCATTCCTGTTGCTTATAGGTCAGGTGATCAGCCGAATAATGCATTGGCTTTAAATGTATTAAAGCCAGGAGAAATTGCTGCTACTGGAGGTACTTCGGGTGTTGTCTATGCTGTAACCAATCAAAATTTATCTGATAAGAAGTCTAGGGTTAATGCTTTTGCTCACGTAAACCATACTCTAGCTAAGCCAAGTCTGGGAATTCTCTTGTGTATTAATGGAGCGGGAATACAATATGGATGGATGAAAAACCTTTTGGCTTCCGAAAAAACTAGCTATTCAGATTTAGAAGAGGTAGTCGCTTCAGCACCCATTAATTCTGATGGGCTGAAAATTCTACCATTCGGAAATGGTGCAGAACGGATTTTGGAGAACAAAGATATCGGTGCCAGGATCCTAAACATAAACTTCAATCGGCACGATAAGGCACACCTTTATAGAGCGGCATTAGAGGGTATCGCTTATTCATTTGTATATGGTTGTCAGATACTTAAAGAAATGGGTGTGAAGATTCAGCTGATGAAAGTAGGCAACGATAATCTTTTTCAATCTAGGGTGTTTTCTACAACTATTGCCTCTGTACTTGACTGTGAAATTGAGATGTTATCAACTACAGGAGCGGTGGGAGCCGCCAAAGCTTCATCTGTTGGAGCGGGTCTTTTTAGCTCTTTAGAAGAATTGATGCGGAATCAAACAGTCGTAAGGCGATATACGGCAGCGGATAGTGCTGATGAGTACAAATCGGGTTATGCCGAATGGCATTCCGAATTGGTCAAATTGTTAAATTGATTTTCAAACATAAGAATCGAAAAATGGGCGTTTCAATCGGTGATAAAGAATATTTCAAAGACATTGGCAAAATAGACTTTGAGGGAAAAGGGTCCGATAATCCCTTTGCTTTTAAATATTATAATGCGAAACAATTGGTTGCTGGCAAAAGCATGGAGGATCATTTCCGCTTTGCAATTGCATGGTGGCATACACTCTGTGGAACAGGCGGTGATCCTTTTGGACCTGGAACAAAAATTTTTCCTTGGAATTCTAGTGCCGATGCCAATCAAAGGGCAAAGGGTAAAATGGATGCTGGCTTTGAGTTCATTACTAAAATTGGTGCCCCATTTTATTGTTTTCATGATGTCGATCTTGTTGATGAAGGAGTTAGCCTTCTGGAGACAGAGAAAAGACTAGAGGCCATTTCGGATTATGCCCTTTTGAAGCAAAAGGAATCAGGAGTAAAGGTACTTTGGGGAACGGCAAATTTATTTTCTAACCCTAGGTACATGAATGGCGCTGCTACGAATCCTGATTTTAAAGTTGTCGCTTATGCTGGTGCTCAAGTCAAAAATGCTTTGGACCTTACCATTAAATTGGGAGGTGAGAACTATGTTTTTTGGGGAGGTAGAGAGGGTTATATGTCTTTGCTTAATACCAAGATGAAGGCAGAGCTCGATCATATGGCTCAATTTCTTCACATGGCGAAAGACTATGCGAGAAGCCAAGGCTTCAAGGGCAATTTCTTTATTGAACCCAAACCTGCAGAACCATCAAAACATCAATATGATTTTGATTCAGCCACGGTGATTGGCTTTTTAAGAGAATACAATCTTTTGGACGACTTCAAATTGAACATTGAAGTGAACCATGCTACTTTGGCCAACCATACTTTTGAGCATGAGATGCAAGTGGCCGCTAACGCAGGAATGTTGGGCAGCCTTGATGCCAATCGAGGTGACAATCAAAACGGTTGGGATACTGATCAATTTCCTAATAATATTACAGAAGTCACAGAGGCCATGCTAGTATTGCTCAAATCAGGTGGCTTACAAGGTGGGGGGATTAATTTCGATGCTAAAACCAGAAGAAACTCCACCGATTTAGAGGACATTTTCCATGCACATATTGGTGGAATGGACATTTTCGCAAGGGCATTAATTGCTGCCGATAGAATTCTTCGAGAATCTAATTATATGAAAATGCTTGAAGAGCGATACGCATCTTTTACAAGCGATCAAGGCAAGTCTTTTGAAAACGGAAAATTGTCGCTTCAAGACCTACATAAAGTCGCACACAAGAACGGAGAACTTCCATTGGTGAGTGGAAAGCAAGAGCTGTTTGAAAATATACTGAACCAATACATTTAAGTTACGCAGCCTTTTTTCGATTGCTGCTGTATTGCAATTGAAAAGTGGCAGCAATTGACCAAGATTGAAAAACTTTTGGAACTGATTATTAAGGGCTGTATTGACTACGATAGGCAAAGCCAAAAAGAGTTGTACTGCAACTACTATAACTATGCTATGAGTATTTGTGTGCGCTATACTGGTAATCAGACTGATGCGATTGAGGTACTTAATGATGGCTTTCTTAAAGTCTTTTCTAACATTGGGAAATTCGATAATGATAAGCCTTTTAAACCTTGGCTACGAAGAATTCTTGTCAATTCATGCTTAGATCACATTAAGAAAAATGCCAAACACAACCAATTGGCAGATATTAAGGAAGCTCAAGTAAGCCAATCTACCCTTGAGGCTCCGGATCATAATTTAAACTATGAGGAGATTTTAGCGAAGGTGGGGCAACTTTCTCCTGCCTATCGAGCTGTGTTCAACTTATATGTAATAGATGGCTACAAGCATAACGAAATTGCCAAGGAATTGGGGATTACCGAAAGTACGTCAAAATCGAATTTGACAAGGGCGAAGGCTATTTTGAGATCAATGATAGAGAGGGAGAAGGTGAACTATGGATGAAATAAGGAATCCTGAAGATGGCTTAGACAAAATTGTTCGGAAAGCATCCGAAGAAGCTCGTTTTGAATTTAATGAGCAGGCTTGGGCAGCTATGGACAAGAAATTAGATGGAGCTTCTAGAGCGAGTAAACCATTTGATTGGAGAAAAATCATTGGCCCAGCCGTATTATTTGTGATTGTTTCACTTACAAATTTTTCACTTTTAGATACTGCATTAAACGATTCAGTAGTGGCTGAGCAGGAAGGAAAAGGAATAGTACAAGAACTACAAAATGAATCTATTCAAGACAATCAAACAGGTGTAAAGACAATAAGCCGTCAAAAGACAATTATTGATGAAGTGAAAAAAGAGGAACCTGTGGCAACATATCAAGTTGAATCAAAGGGCCAGAATAATGTAATATCGAATACTCAATCAAAGGTTAGTGTTAAGCAAGATGTTGCCTATTTTACAGCAGAGGAGCAACGCGTTTCAGAGACATTAAATAGAAGGGAGAGAGTGGATGTGAAATTGATCCACTTGAATTGGAGTCCCTTAGGGTTGATTTTAGATAAGCCATTCTTTGTAGAAATACCCTCCGCCTTTATTCTGAAAGAGGAGCTTGAAGACAGTTTAGAGCATAAATCTCAATGGGCGATAGCTGCATTTGCTTCTGGTGATTTTAGCGCCACCGGCCTCAGAGGCTTTACAAAGCCAGGTACGCTTTACGGGCTAAGTGTAGAATATTTCTTAAATGACAATTGGAGTTTGGCAACAGGATTTGCGCTTTCAACGAAGAAGTATTCTGCACTCGGTTCAGAATATTCTGCTCCAACTTGGACGCAAGGAGTGACCTATGCTGTTGATGGTGTTAATGCTGTTTGTAAGGTGATCGATATCCCTATTAATGTCAGAAGGTATTTCGACTCAAAGAAAGATCATCGATTTTTTACTTCCGCTGGTCTTTCCTCATACTTGATGCTGAGAGAGGATTATAGTTATGACTATAACGGGAGCCATCCAGCATGGCCGACAGAATGGAGTCTTAAAAATCAAAATCAGCATTTTTTGGGAATTCTCAACTTTTCTATCGGTTATGAAAAACCTCTTACCGACAGGCTTGCTCTGGGGCTTGAGCCATTCTTTAAAATTCCGCTTACAGGCATTGGCGCTGGAGAGGTCAAATTTTTAAGTTTTGGGGCTAACTTGGCTTTTAAGTGGAGGTAATTCATCTCGATTTTTTCTAAAGAGAAAATGTGCATATCCAACAATAATTATTGATATCATAAGTTTTATATGGTATATACGCAGTATAGCAGGTGCTGCATGTTTTGGTTGAAGAGTAGGGTTGTCGTTCTTCGATGGCCATACATTTTTTTTATAAAGCCAAAACATCAATAATAAATGAGAATTCTGTTGCTTCGTTTCGGCTTCTTTTAGAACTAGCCATTGAAACTACGCATGTCAGTATCTATTCTCATTCCGACCCTTAACGAAGCCCTTGAACTCCCAAAACTCTTGGCTTACTTGGAAAAATTAGATCCACTTCCATTGGAAATTATTATTTCGGATGGGGGCAGTACAGATGATACAATTGAAGTAGCAAGGAGATTCAGAGTCAAAATTATATCCAATTCTGGACTCGGTAGAGCCAGTCAATTGCATAATGCAGCACTTTCTGCCGAAGGCGAAATCCTTTGTTTTCTTCATGCAGACACCTATCCTTCTTTGGGTTTTATCCGCACCGTGGAAACTACTTTAAGAGACTCAAGGATTGTTCTTGGTGGATTTCGATCTGTCATGAAAGGACGAAAAACGAGACACTTGATTTCTTTCCATAATCGGATAAAAACATATTACGCACCTTTCTTCTTCAATCCTTACAAAACGGTTTTCAAAGGCTTAAGGCTATTGTTTGGTGATCAACTTATGTTTTGCAGGAAGACGGATTATTTAAAGTCAGTAGGTTTTAATCCAGAGTTATCGATTATGGAGGAGGCCGACCTCTGTTTAAAAATGTATCAGCTAGGTAAAATCGTTCAATTGAATGAAAAGGTCTATTCGTCTGATAGGAGGGTTGTTTTTTGGGGGAGTATCAAAGCACATTTTATCTATATTATCATTGTAATCGCTTGGGGTTTTGGAGTTTCTTCCACTCGACTGGCGAGAATTTACAAGGATATTAGGTAGTTCAGTCTAAATTAAATTGTCAAATTGAAACATGAATTGGGGATTTATTGGCTTTGGCCGAATTGCACGAAAATTTTTAGAAAGTTTAAATACCGTTGAAGGCCAAACAGCATATGCTTTTGCTTCTCGTTCTAATGCTTCTGCTTTGAGAGAAGAATTTCCTGAGGTGAAAATTTATGAGAGTTATGAGGCGCTTTTGGCAGATCCTAAGGTAGATATCGTTTACATCAGCACCACGCATAATTTTCATTGTCAAAACTCAATTGATGCGCTTTCAGCTGGGAAACATGTGCTTTGTGAAAAGCCAATGGGTATTTCTTCGGCAGAAATTTTAAAAATGACGCAAGCAGCAAAGGCCTCTGGAAAATTTTTGATGGAAGCCATGTGGATGCGTTTTTTACCCGCTTATCGCGAAGCAATACGCAGAGCAAAATCAGGTGAAATCGGCCAAATAAAATATGTTACTGGTAGTTTTGGTTTTAGATCAATTGATAAACTTAGTAAGGATGGGCGACTACTTAACCCCGATTTAGCAGGTGGCGCTTTGTACGATGTGGGGGTTTATCCACTTACTTTTGCAGCTGACTTATTTGGTTGGGAGCCAAAAGAATTTGCTGCTCATGCCATAAAATCAGATACTGGAGTTGATGAAAGCATTCAAATTCAAATCGATTTTGGCCGAAATCGATTCGCCCAACTGTTCGGCAGCATTGCTTTGGTGACGAGCAAAGAAGCTTATATTTTTGGTGAAGATGGTTATATTAAACTACCAATGTTTTGGAAGGCAGAATCATTTTCCATTCATAAAGAAGATGAAATAGAAACTATCAACTTGCCTTTTAAGAGCAATGGATATGTTCATGAAATTGAAGAGGTAATTAAGTCAATTGATAAAGGCAAAATAGAGTCCTCACTTTTCAGCCTTAATGATAGCTTAATGAGCGCGAAGTTGGTAGAAAACATTCTATCTTCCATATTGAATAAGAATTAAAATTTACAGTCATGCCAAAAGGTTTTTTGATCGATCAAGACGGGGTTATTTATGTTGAAAATAAGATGATTCCTGGTGCGGATAAGTTTATCCAGACCCTTCAAAAAGAGGGAATTCCCTTCACCTTTATGACAAATAATAGTCAGCGTAGTCCCTTAGATGCCGTCCGCAAGTTGGATAAATTGGGGATTCATGTAGAAGAGGCCAATGTCTATACCAGCGCAATGGCTACAGCTCATTTCATGGGGCAGCAGTTCCCAAATGGGACTGCCTTCGTATTGGGCGAAGGGGGCTTGATTTCTAGCCTTCATGATCACGGTTTCACATTGGTTCAAAACGATCCGGATTTTGTGGTTGTGGGTGAAGGCATCAATTTTACTTTAGAAATGGTAAGGAAGGCGATCGACTTTATCCTAGATGGCGCCAAACTTATTGCAACCAATCTTGATCCATCACCACGAAAAAAGGGATGGAATAACTTAGGCATTGCAGGCATTGTGTCTATGATAGAGTCTGCCACGGGTAAAACAGCATTTTCAGTTGGGAAACCAAGCCCAGTCATGATGCGCCAAGCCCGAAAGCATATTGGATTAGCCACTGATGAGGTTACCGTAATCGGAGATACATTGGCTACTGATATTCAAGGTGGAGTTCAAGTAGGCTACAATACCATCCTCACCCTTTCAGGGATGTCTAAAAAAGAGAATATCAATGATTATCCTTTCAAACCTGATATGGTAGTCGATTCCATTGCAGACATTAAATTGCCACTACCTTGGTGGAAATAACTTCCATACTTTCTTAGTTGCAAATTAATATTTGCCTAAGTAGGTTTGATGGAATTATGACATCTGAAATCACACTTACAAATAATAACTCTTTAGCAAGTTTTTCATTCGATGGTGGGGCATCACTCAGTGCTTTGCGTTTGTCGTCTGGAAATTCAGAAAGAACCCTTTTGAGTGTTCATCCCAATTATCGATTTGAAAATGCTTGGCTATTTCCTTTTCCTAATAGGCTAAAAAATGGGGTTTATTCTTTCGAAGGTCAAAGCTATCAATTTCCGTTTAACGACATGGATAATAGACCTAACGCCTTACACGGTTTCATAAGTGACAAGCGCTTCGAGGTTTTGGATAGAACGAAATCACAATGCACAGTTAAATATGAGTACGATGGCAAGTATGACTATTACCCTTTTCCTTTTAGCATGACAATCAGCTTTGAGCTCTTACCAGATGCCTTAATTTGTAATGTGGATGTGTTAAATACGGGTAAAACGAATTTGCCTTGTGGCTTAGGTTGGCATCCTTATTTTATGGTGGAAGAAGGCTTAGAAACCTTAGGGTTAAAACTCTCAGAGTCAACGATAGTTGAGTTAGATGATTTGGGAATACCCACTGGGAAAGAGAATCCTACCCACTGTTTTGATGAAAGTAGATTGATAAAAGACACTCATTTAGACGATTGTTTTAGATTAAAATCATCAATCGGTCAAAGCAAATCAGAATTACTTTTTGAGAATGGTGATTTAGTTGAGGTTTGGCAGGATGAATCATTACCATTCACACAAGTGTATACTCATCCGAGCAGAAAATCTATAGCCATCGAGCCTATGAGCTGCGGAGTTAATGCGCTTAATTCTGGTGATGGACTAATTATTTTGTCTCCAAACCAAGTGAAATCATTCAACTGTGGAGTAAAGTACTTTGCTAATTAAATCGTGCCCTTATTTTTCGTGAAGCACGAGTATAGGCATTGGAATGTGCAGAATAATCGACTTAGTTTCGCTTGGCTTAATTAACCTTTCTATAAAATTATGGTGTCGGGAAACCATTGCCAATAACTGTATTTTCTCTTTGTTCACTAGAGACATTAGTCCCTGCTCGAGGTCTTCATCTTTCCTGAAAATAAATGAATGCGTAACATGCTTAAGGTATTTTTCAATACTTCGTGCAATTTCGAATTCTTCATTTTTAAGTGTGTCTTCATTGTTGATATGCACTATAAATAAATGGGCATAAAAGGCCTTAGCTAAATCACTAATAAAATGAAGCACTTCAATGGATGGAATGTTTTTGTAATCACCTGCCAGTGCAATTTTATTCATATGCGTGATATCAGCATGTTCTGGCAAGGCCAATACAGGACATTTTACGTATTTGATTACATTATAAGTATTGGTGCCCATTAAAGCACCAATAAATCCTTTGGCACCATGGGTCCCCATCACAACTAAAGCCTCATCCTCTTCATCGAATTGGGCACTAATTACTTCATATAATGTTCCAAAATCAACTACGGTTTTGTATTTGAGTTTTTCAATCAATGGAAATTTTAGAATTAATTCATCGATGTCTTTTTTAGCTTGTTCTTGCAGTTCATCAAAACCATAATCTGTTAGGCCAACAGGCGCGCCCTCAGCAAAACCAACAGGTAACGTTAGGGAATGGCATAATATCAATTCAGCATGCGATCTTTCAGCTATCGTGATCGAATTCTTAAGTGCATTTATTGAACAATTAGAAAAGTCGAGAGGTACAATGATCTTTTTCATGATTTCAATATTTAAAGGCTACCTTATTAATTCATATTAAAGCTATGTTGGTATCTTTAAAAATCAGATGATCTGAATCAGAGCAATTGATGATTCAAATCATGACTTAGGGCTTTATGAAAATTCCTTACTTAGACCTGAAAAGACAGTACGAAGCTATCCAAAGAGATATGGATAGGGCTTTAAATTCCATACTATCTGAGCAGCAATTCGTAGGTGGATCAGGAATAACTAGTTTCGAATCAAAATTTGCAAAAGCTCATGATTCAGATCATTGCATAGGAGTTGCGAATGCTACTGATGCGCTCTTTATTATCCTCAAAAGTCTAAAAATTGGAGTGGGGGATGAAGTGATTGTGCCAGCCCACGGTTGGCTCTCAGCCGCAGAAATGGTTGCTCTTACAGGTGCTCAGGTTGTTTTTGCCGATGTGGAATTAGAGACTTTCGGTATTGATCCTGTAAGTGTTGTTTCAAAAATCAATACCAGAACTAAGGCCATTATAGCCATTCATTTGTATGGGCAAATTTGTAAGATTGAAGAGCTTCACCGACTGTCTGAGCAACATAAAATCCATTTAATAGAGGATTGTGCTCAGTCACATTTTGCTTCTTTAAATGGAACTCTAGCTGGGAGTTGGGGTATAGCAAGTGCCTTCAGTTTCTATCCGAGTAAAATACTCGGAGCCTATGGAGACGGAGGAGCCATTTTAACTAGTAACAACGAATTGGCTTTGGCTTGCAGAAAATTTGCAAACCACGGAGGCCTTTCCAAGAATGATCATGAAATAAAGGGGATTAACAGCCGGATGGATACTTTGCAAGCTGAGGTTTTATCGGTCAAACTCAACTTTGTGGGGGAATGGATTGAAAAGAGAAGGGTTATTGCTGAATTCTATTCTCAGAGTTTAGAGGGAATTGGAGATATTTCAGTGCCTGCTACATCTGACCATTCCAAACCAAATTTTCATATCTACACAATCAGAACCAAGCAAAGAGATACTTTAAAAGCTCACTTGGAAAACTCAGGCATCAGTACAGAAGTACATTACCCTCTAGCGACTCCTTTTACCACTGCCTTCAATGAAGGTAATTTTCAAGCAGAAGATTTCCCTGTGGGCTATCAGCTTCAAAATGAACTGCTCTCTTTGCCTATTTTCCCAGAGTTAACACTGCAAGAAATTGCCTTTATAGTTCAGCAGATAAAGCTGTTTTTTTCTTAAACTAAAAGGCTGCCCCTTTCGGAAACAGCCTTTTAGTTAGTAGTCTATTTGTAGTTATCTTTAAGAAGCTTGCTTCATGAGTTTTTCGATTTCTTCAGAGCTGTGCTTTTTGTGGTCTAATATGCTTTCACCATGTTGGCTTAAATCTAAGCCCATTTCTTCTGCTGCTTCACTTACTCTCATTGGTATGATCAAGTTGGTCAGCTTAAATAATAAATAGGACATTCCGAAAGTAAACCCACCCACCAAGAAAATGGCGGCTATATGTCTTAAAAAAGTAGTTGGGTCACCATAGATTAAGCCAACGTCTTTGGCAAATACACCAGTTAGAATCATTCCGACAATTCCACCAACACCATGGCAAGGGAATACGTCAAGTGTATCGTCAATTCCAGTTTTATTTTTGTAATAAACCACAATGTTCGAAACAATCGCTCCTGCAACTCCGATGAAGATACTTTGGCCAATGGTTACAAAACCTGCGGCAGGGGTTATGGCTACCAGCCCAACAACGGCACCAATTGATGCACCCATACCAGAGATTTTTCTTCCCATTAAAGCATCATAAAATACCCAAGCTAGCATTGCAGCAGCAGAAGCTACGGTTGTAGTTGCAAAAGCCAAAGCAGCACTTGAGTTAGCTCCTAATGCGGAGCCAGCATTAAAACCAAACCAACCAAACCATAAAAGGCCAGTGCCTAAAAGCACAAATGGAATATTGGCAGGTTGGTGGCTCGTGCCATGATTTTTTCTTTTACCTAAAATAATGGCCGCAGCAATGGCCGCAAATCCAGCAGACATATGTACTACAGTTCCACCCGCAAAATCTAGTACTCCCCATTTTCTTAAGAAACCATCAGGGTGCCAAGTCATATGTGCGAGGGGTGCATATACCAAAAGACTGAATAAAATGATGAAAAGCAAAAAGCTCGAAAACCTTACTCTTTCAGCAAATGAACCTGTGATTAAAGCTGGGGTTATGATAGCGAACTTCATCTGAAAAAGCGCAAACAATACAAAAGGGATAGTGGGTGCTAAATCAGCCTGCGTGGCTCCACCCACCCCTTTAAAGAAGAAGTATGTACTTGGGTCACCAATAAAACCACCAATCGAATCTCCAAAGGCTAAACTGAAACCACAGATCACCCAAACGAGCGTAATAATGCCCATGCATATGAAGCTTTGAAGCATGGTGGAGATTACGCTGGTTTTGTTCACCATACCTCCATAAAAAAATGACAAACCAGGTGTCATGAGAAGTACTAAGCCCGTAGCAGCGAGCATCCAAGCCGTGTCGGCACCATTAATATTAGCATCAGCTACTACTTGTCCATTGTCAACATCGAACAAACTGATAAGGGCAATCAATATTAAAATTGTAAACCCTGGAATCCACTGTTTTCTAATCATTTTGTGAAGCGAAGTTTAATTTAAGGTTAAAAAATACCCTAAATGAGTTTTCAGAGTGTAAATAAATAGAATTTTGGTTTCAGTATGATAGAGTTGCCGGCCAATTCAATGAAATCGATTGAAAAGTGGCCTGAACAAAAAAAAGGGAACGCTGAAGTGGCGTTCCCTTTTAAAGTCGTAATCGAAATTCTTATTAATGAAGCTTTATAGCTATGATGTCAATTTTTTCTTGTGCTTCAGTTTTACCAAGATCAAGGGCTTTTTGATAAGCATCTAGCGCTTGTTTGTAAGTAGCTTTCTTTTTACTTGGCGCTAATTTCGTTCTTTGAGCGGCTAGTGCGTAAGCTTCACCTTGAGTATAAAAAGCATCTGCTTCACTTATTTTGAAAATAGATTTCAAATCAGAAATTTGTTGATCTAAAAGCTCTAATTCCAAAGACTTAGCAGCGATCCTCTCATCTTTGTCAAGGATAGTTTCAGATTGCATATTGTTCAATGCAACCAGTTTGCTGTTATTGCTTTTTTCATTTTCCAATTTTGCTTCTAAAGTCGCGATCTCTAATTTTTGCTGTTCAAAAGAAGCTTTCAGCGATTTTAAGCTGCTGGCATACGTGTTTTGAGCTGACTTAGATTGCTTTAATGATTTCTCTAAAGAGGCAATTTGCTTTGCTGTTTCATCTAAGTAATTGTTCAGCTCTTTCATATGATCAAGAAAATCCTGTTGAGAATCACTTCCTTCTAAAGTAAGTCTCAAGGACTGTCTGCCCATGGTAATTGAGTCCATCAAGCTCATGGCTTGAACTAGCGTAGCCGCTGATTTTTGACTGCTTTCAAACTCAATTGTGAGGCTGTCAAGTTTAGCGCTTAACGCCATGTTTTGGTTGGTTAATAATTCCTTCTCTTGGCTGCAGCTTATTAAAGTAAATGCTAGAAAGCCAAGGATAATAATTTGTTTCATGTGTTAATTTTTCAATCTTTGAGCCATTTGACGTGCCATATTAAAAAGGTCACATAAAGAAGAAGTAAATATTTTCTACCCTTTGGAAGATTCTTAATGAACCCTCAAATTCAAAAAAATACTAGTATTATGAAAGCCACTGCAAAGCAATTGGGCTTTGATTTTTGTGGTATTTCTAAAGCAGAGTTTTTGGCAGAAGAGGCACCGAGACTTGAGGCATGGTTGAAAAATGGCAGCCATGGTAAGATGGCCTATATGGAAAATCATTTCGATAAACGACTTGACCCATCGAAGCTCGTTGCAGGAGCAAAGTCAGTGGTTTCTTTGCTCTATAATTATTACCCAGAACAGGATTTAGCAGAAGAAAAGGAGGGTCATTTTAAACTGGCAAAGTATGCCTACGGTGAAGACTATCATTTTGTCATAAAGGATAAGTTGAAAATGTTCATGTCAATATTGACCAAAGAAATAGGAGATATTGATGGGAGAGTTTTTGTGGATTCTGCGCCTATAATGGAACGTCAATGGGCGGCTAAAAGTGGGCTTGGTTGGGTAGGAAAGAACACACTTTTGATCAATAAGGAAAAGGGTAGTTTCTTCTTTTTAGCGGAGTTGATTCTGGATTTAGAATTAGAACCTGATGGCCCAATCA
>JBLIKG010000035.1:0-13607 GCA_047636255.1 Roseivirga sp.
CTCAGGATGAAAAGGAGTGTGCAAATAATTCACTTTAAGTCACCTCGTAGAGGCCTTTTTCAGAAACATAAGAGGAGATGATTTGCGGAACGTGAAATTCCAAAGTCTCGGAACCTGCGGAATGACTTGCTAAACGAATCATAATATGAGCAAAGCACAAAATGAAGTTCGGAGGTTCATTCAGAGATACTAAAACACCCCGAATTTTCGCGGGCAGTATGACGCTTCGAATAAGTCAAACGAAGAAGATTAATGTGTCTATCTGATTACCTCCAAACCACTAATAAAATTCCAGTCAACAAAACCTTACTATAAGCTTATATTGAGTTTTAAAATTAACCATTAAACCATTGCCACAATGAAACTCAGATATCTATTTTCACTTGTTGTTCTGTGCCTTTTTTCGGCAACAATCTCTGCGCAAACCGATCTTTCTGTATTCGAATCAATGAAACCTCGTTCCATCGGCCCAGCAGGAATGTCTGGAAGAGTGACTTCAATTGATGCCGTTCGGTCTAACAGAAATATCATATATGCAGGAACAGCTTCTGGAGGACTATGGAAATCTGTAAGTGGAGGCACAAGCTGGCAACCGATATTTGACAACCAAGATGTGGCATCTATTGGAGTAGTGACAATTGATCCTTCAAATCCAAGTGTGATTTGGGTAGGTACTGGAGAAGGGAATCCACGTAACTCCATCAATTCAGGTTACGGAGTTTACCGCAGTTTAGACGCTGGTAAAACATGGCAACATATGGGTTTGGAAAAAACGAGCAATATTCATCGTCTTATCATTCATCCAAACGATCCTAATACCATTTGGGTGGGTGCCATTGGTTCGCCTTGGGGCGAACATGAAGAACGTGGTGTCTTTAAGTCAACTGATGGTGGTAAGACTTGGCGGAAAGTACTTTACGGAGGTCCAGGTGCTGGAATTGCCGATATGGTCATTGACCCAACTAACCCAAATAAAATAGTGGCAGCCATGTGGGAGCACCGCAGATGGCCATGGTTTTTCAACTCAGGTGGCCCAGCTTCTGGTATTTACATTACACATGATGGTGGAGAAACATGGAAAAGGAAAACCTCAGAGAACGGCTTGCCTAAAGGAGATTTAGGACGGATTGGATTAGCAATAGCCCCCTCTATGCCCGACCGAATTTATGCTTGGGTCGAATCTAAAGAGAACGCCATTTATAGATCAGATAATGGGGGAGAAGAGTGGTATAGGATTTCCAATAAAAACGATAGAGGAATGGGGAGCCGCCCTTTTTACTATGCTGATATTTATGTTGATCCATTGAATGAGAACAGGGTTTATTCACTCCATACGCAAGTTACTGCCAGTGAGGATGGAGGGAAGAGTTTTCAGGATTTCGTGGATGCAGGGAAAATTCATGTAGATAACCATGCTTTTTACATCCATCCTGATGACCCCAGCTTTATGATTTTAGGTAATGACGGAGGAATGGAAGTAAGCCGAGACAGAGGAGGGAGTTGGCATTATTCTGAAAATCTACCCATTGGACAATTCTATCATGTGAATTACGATATGGAATATCCCTATAATGTAATGGGCGGTATGCAAGACAATGGAGCATGGTTGGGGCCAAGTCAATTGTTAAAAAACGGAGGGATTCGAAACAGCTATTGGGAAAGAATTGTGGGTGGTGACGGCTTTGATGTTGTACCTGACCCAATTGATCCGAGGTATGGATATTCATTAAGCCAAGGCGCAAACATTCAACGATATGACAGAGTAACGGGAGAAATGGTTGGAATTCAACCAGAACATCCTGATGGAGTTGAATTAAGGTTCAATTGGAATGCGGGCGTTAATGTAAATCCCATTGATAAGGAAACGCTCTATTTAGGGGCTCAGTACCTTTTTAAATCAACGGATCAAGGTGTCAATTGGGAAATTATTTCACCCGATTTGACTACGAATGACCCTGAGAAACAAAAACAAGCTGAAACAGGAGGCTTAAATTTTGATAATACAGGAGCTGAAATGCATACCACTATTACGGTAATAGAACCAAGTGCTATTCAACAAGGTGTGATTTGGGTTGGGACAGATGATGGTAATGTGCAATTGACCCAAGATGGTGGAACAAATTGGACTAATAGTGCCGGTAAATTTCCAGGGTTGCCAGCTACAACATGGGTGCAACAGATTAAGCCAAGTACTTATTCCGAAGGTAGTGCAGTAGCGGTCTTTGACGATCATCGTAGAAATAACTGGACGCCATATGTTTATCAAACCACCAATTATGGGAAATCTTGGAAGCGTATTGTTGATAGTGATGACGTTTTTGGATTTGCTCTTTCTTTTGTTCAAGACCCAATTGAGCCGAACTTAATGTTTTTAGGTACTGAAACTGGGCTTTATGTGAGTATGGATGGCGCAGCGACTTGGGCGAAATGGACCCATGGCTACCCGACCGTACCCACCATGGATTTACAAATTCACCCAAGGGAGTACGATTTAATCATAGGCACTTTTGGTAGGGCATTATGGATTCTGGATGACATCAGACCACTGAGAGAGGCCACTAGAATTGGCTTAGGTAAGTTGAAAACTGAATCTATTCATCTCTTTCCAATCCCGGAGGCTACCAATGCCATTATTGGCCAATATATGGGCTATAGAAGCACAGGAGACGGACTTTTTATAGGGGAGAATAAACCATTTAGTGCAGCTTTCAGCTATTATACGAGCGATGAAGGTAAAGTGAAAATTGAAATTTCAAATAATGAAGGTAAAGTGATAAGGACGCTTTTTGAAACAGTAAAGAAAGGAGTGAATCGAAGTTACTGGGGATTTGAGGCTGATGGAGTGAGGCAGCCAGGTTCAACTCCTCCAACTCGTGAAGATGCTTCTCCACCACGAGGTTATGACGTGCTTCCAGGTGATTACACAGTTAAAATTTCTTTAAAAGATAAGAGTAGTACTCAAAATATTAATGTGTTGAAAGACCCGCGTTCTCCAGACTGGGATATGAATCAGATCAATGCTAAACAGCAGTTCATAATTCAGTATTATGAATTTTTGAGTACTGTGACGGAAGGCACAGATCGTTTACAGAAAGCTACAAAAAGCGTGGGTTTGGTTGATGGATTTACCAATGATAATGAGGAGCTAAAAGCGAAGAATGCAGAAATCAAGAAGAAGCTTTCATCATTGAATGAGTTGATTTTCGAGAAGCCAGCTCAGGGCATTACGGGTGACCCAAATGTACTTTCTAGTTTTCTAGGCAATCTGCGAGGTAAAATAGGAGGAAGCTATGAGCCAGTAACTCAAAGTCAGCGATTTGCTTTAGCCAATGCCCAGAAGAAAGCGGATGAGGTGCTAAGTCAAATAAACGAATTCTTTAAAACAGACTGGCCGGCTTATAAGGCCTTTGTAGATGGATTGAATTTGGAATTACTCCCCAAATTTTAAATGATGATAGTAAAGAGATTAACTCGAGTAATCTCTTTACTAGATTATCTCCTATTGTCAGTATCCTCTAGCATACTGATATAACTCATATAGCGGGAGTCAGCAATTTCTCCAGCAACGAAGGCATCAAGCACAGCGCAACTGGGTTCGTTCACGTGGAGGCAGTTATGGAACTTACATTGGCCTAAATAGGCTCTCATTTCTGGTAAGTAATCACTGATTTCTTCTTTTTCCATTTCTACCAAACCCAGCTCTTTGATGCCAGGGGTGTCGATAAGGGTGCTTTCGCTATCCATTTCGAACATTTCGGCAAATGTGGTGGTGTGCGTTCCTTTGTTAGCGAATTTAGAAACCACGCCCGTTTTTAGCGCTAGATTGGGAATTAAGGCATTGAGCAATGAAGATTTCCCCACGCCTGAATGACCAGAAATTAACGAGTTCTTGCCCTTAATTTGATCCCTGATTTCTTCCAAGCCTTCGTTTTCGAGTACCGAAATCAGGAATGTCGGGTAGCCAATGCTTTCATAGAGTGCTTTTAGCTCTAAAGCGTTTGCTTTGGCCTCATCGTCCATTAAGTCGGTCTTGTTCAATACCAAAATAGATGGAATCCTAAAAGATTCGGCACTGACTAAAAAGCGATCAATAAAGCCGAGTGAGGTTCTGGGGAAGGAAAGAGTAGCTACTAAGATCGCTTGGTCTAAGTTGGAAGCGATGATATGCGAGAATGCAGACTTCCGAGTCGACTTCCGAATGATATAGTTTTGCCTTGGCTCAATTTCTTTGATTACAGCAGAACCTATTTCACCTTCTTGTTCAATGAACACCCAATCTCCAACCGCAATCGGGTTGTTGATTTTCATTCCATCCAGTTTGAACTTGCCTCGCAGCCTGCTATGGTAAATCTCACCAGCTTCCGTTTTTACTTCGTACCACGAGCCTGTAGATTTAGTGACCCTGCCCCTTAGCTTTTCCATGTGCTCAAAGTTTGCATAATCTTGGCGGTTGCCCCTGTATTCTCTTTAATAAATTTTAAGCAAACGGCAGATGCTTCGGCTCTAAAATCAGTGTTGGTCGTCAATTGATTAAAATATTGGTTGATTTCTTCTTGTATTTTGAAAGTAAAGGCACCTCCTTTTTGAACTAATGCAGTGGATTCAGGAAACTTTTCAAGTTTGTTATCCCCGAAAATCACGGGTAAACCGAATGTGACGGCTTCGAGTATATTATGCAGTCCATCACCAAATGCCCCACCTATATAAGCGATATCTCCATATTGATAAAGAGAAGAGAGCATTCCAATGGTGTTGATAATCAATACATCTGAGTTCGAAATGCTTGTTTCATTGGCCTCGGTAATTCTTGTAAAAGGAAGCTTTAACCCCTGTTCAACTTGACGAATATTTGATTCACCAATGTTGTGAGGAGCAATAATGAATTTGATATTTTTCGATTCCTTGATAATTGGAAAAAGAAATTCCATGTCGGTTGGCCAGCAGCTGCCTATGACAACTGTCAACTGATCGTTCTTAAACCGTTTCACTAAAGGAAATTCCTTCGGATTACTTGCTGTGGCTAGCACCCGATCAAATCGCGTATCACCAGTAACTGAAACTTTTTGGATGCCAATGTCATTTAGGAGCTTTTCAGAGACTTTGTTTTGAACGAAAAAGTGATCGAACTTCTTTAATATCTCTCTGAAGAATCCACCAGTCGGCTTAAAAAATCTTTGTTTAGGATTGAATAGAGCTGAAATACAGAAAAGTGGGATACCTCTTTTACCTACCTCATTGAGGTAGTGAAACCAAAATTCGTATTTAACGAAAATGACCATTGATGGCTTGATGATTTCTAAGAATCTTCGTGCATTTGACTTCGTGTCTAGTGGTAGATAATATACGAAATCAGCGCCTTCATAATTTTTTCTCAGCTCGTAACCCGATGGAGAGAAGAAGGTGAGTAGTATTCTGAATTCAGGGGATTGTTTTTTGAAGGCTTCAATCACTGGTCTTCCTTGCTCAAATTCGCCAAGTGAAGCACAATGAAACCAGACAATTTTAGAGTGATTATTATGGAAATCTTCGCCTATTTTATCCAGAAGTCCTTTTCTGCCAGAAACAAACTGCTTAGCTTTTAGATTGAATGGAGTTACCAGACGACTAATAAGCCCATAGAAAAAGATGCCAAGATTGTAAATGGGTGTATTCATTCGTTACAAAAATAGAAAACCCCTTGATAGCAGGGCTTTTTTAAAAGGTAATTAAATTAGAATAACCCAAAGGGAATTATTTTTCACAGAAATTCTAAATGAGAATTAGCTGGATATGACCTATTTAATTTAAAGACAGCGTTATAATGTTGAATCTAAGTTGAATCCTTAGATTACCATAGATTTTTACAACTTAAGCGAAATATTATTACTAACTTTTCATAGTAGTACACCAAAACTTTGTGGATTTTTATGTCAATTGAAATGAAAAACAGCATCCTAATTTTCGCTATTGTTGGTTTTGTTTTATGCTTGTGATGAGGGTGGGCTTACCATTGAAGTTCCAGCCACTGGAAGTTTTGATTTTGCAATTAGTAGCGTAGAGGCTAATGCAAGCCCAAGCAATAAATTTACGAATCAAAGTTCTATTGACCCAACTGCTTTCGTGAATGAGAGCTCGGAGTCTATTAAGAGTATTTCTTTAACGAAATTCACCTATAATACTACAGGTTATAAAGGTACTGCTCCAGTTCAAATGAATTTAAGTCTATCGACACAATTAGATGGAGCTACCAACGAGGTGTTTTCGGTATCAGGCGTTACTTTGGCTAATGGTTTAGTGGGCGCGTTCGAAAGAGGTAATCCAACTTCCATGCTAAGCGC
Source organism: Roseivirga sp. (assembly GCA_047636255.1). Taxonomy (GTDB): domain Bacteria; phylum Bacteroidota; class Bacteroidia; order Cytophagales; family Cyclobacteriaceae; genus Roseivirga. The sequence continues at coordinate 6,318 of JBLIKG010000035.1, forward strand.
TGCTCAAGTGGCGAGTCTTGAGGCGATAATAGATAACCAAACCCCATTTGAACTTATTGTAACTGCTGGTTTTGATGGTAATATTGAAAGCGATTTTAATCTTCAGGTTGTCTGGGATTTACTCGCTTCAGTGGCTCAACCAACAGAATAATCTATTTTTAGCGATAGTAATATGAGATGTATTTTTTGTAGATTTGAACACCAAAATTCTAAACTTTATAAAATGAAAAAAATCTCTTTTTGTCTACTATCATTAGTAGTAGGAGTAGTATGCTCATGCGGAGAAGCAGGTATACAGTCCGATATTTCCCAAATTGTAGACGTAGACCCAATCAGCGTTTCCATTGATATTCCACCACTTTTAATTGGCCAAACAATTGATGTGACCCCTCCAACAACTGTAAATACTGGAGCAATTAACATTACTTCTGATGAATTCGCAGAATATTCTGATGAACTTCAAAGATTCACTATCAATCAAATCTATTATACCTTAAGTGGGATTGATGCTGGTAATGAAGCAGATTTAGACATTGACATGAATATTATTTTGAATGGTGGTAGTTCAATTCCTATGTTATCAACAGTCATTGTTGATGCACAAACGCAAACCGCCCAAGTTCTTTTATACGATAAGGCTAACTCAGGTTCTGTGAATGCAGTAGCAATTTCAGGGATAGAGAGTGCTCTGTTGAACGGTACATCCTTTGTACTAGAAATGAATATCGTAGGTCGTAATGTGAGGTTTCAGTCCTCAAGTGATCAATTTCAGTTCCAGTTCAAATTTGATGTTACAGCCAGAGTTCAATTAGATTGATTTTTTAAATAGATATTAATATGAGAATTTATTCAAAAATAATATTGATCGTTGGTCTTAGTTTAACATTAACCAATGTTTCAAAAGCACAGCTAGATTTTGATTCTTTTTTAGAAGCAGGAATTGCAGATGCTAATACATTACTTCAGTCTTATCTTGAGCCAGCATTTCAAGGCTTTGGTTATGGAATCAATAGTGGTTGGTACAATACAGCTCGTCCACATAAAACGCTAGGTTTTGATTTAAACATCACTGCGTCTGCGGCTATAATTCCTTCGAGCAGCGAATTCTTTACCTTTAATAATAGTGATTATACAAATGTTAGATTATCGAATGGCACTAGTGCTCAATTGCCAACGCTTTTCGGTCCTAATTTAGGTGCTGATGATCTTCCTGAGTTAACATTTTTTGATAACAGTGGAAATCAAACAATTAGAATTTCAGCGCCAACAGGTTTAGGAGCAGAAGAAGAATTTTCTACTAATGCTGTACCTACTCCAATGATTCAATTAGGCATTGGACTTATTAAGGGAACTGATTTGAAGATCAGATTTGTGCCAGATCTTTCATTTGGTGATACAGATGAGGTTAGCGTTCAATTATTTGGTCTTGGTATTATGCATGATATCAAACAACATATTCCAGTAATAAAGTCTTTACCATTCGACCTATCAGTATTTGCCGGTTTCACAAATTTGAAGACTACTTATGTGGTTGACGCAGACTTAAATCAAACAGCAGAATTCGAGACAAAAGGCACCTTAGTTCAGGCTTTAGTATCTAAGAAGTTAGCTTTTGTCACTGCTTACGGTGGAATCGGTTATGCTAAATCGACAACTACATTTGGCTTATTAGGCCAATTCTCCACAGAAACGAACACTTTTAATAATCCAATTGATTTGGCTTATGAGAATAGTGGAATGAGAGCTAATGTTGGTTTGAGATTAAGACTATTGTTTTTGAACATTTTTGGAGAATATGCATTCCAACAATTCAATACAGTAACTGTTGGAATTGGCTTTAGCTTCAGAGAAGGAAGTAGCACCACGAATATTCCAATAGTTCCTGGGATATAATTGAATGTATTATGATATGGAAATAAAAAAGGGGCTTTGAGCCCCTTTTTTATTTACTAGTTCCCTTTAAAATCAGGTCTTCTTTTTTCTACAAAGGCGTTCATACCTTCCTTCTGATCTTCAGAAGAGAAGAGCATGTAGAAATTCTTTCTTTCAAAATGCAATCCTTCTTCTAATGGTACTTCAAATGATCTTTTAACGGATTCTTTAGCCATCTGAACCGCAAGGGGAGACATAAAGGCAATCTCTTTGGCTAATTTCAAAGCTTCTGCCATGTATAATTCTACCGGCACTACTCTGTTTACTAAACCTAATTTTTCAGCTTCTTCGGCTGAAATGAATTTTCCAGTCAATACCATTTCCATGGCTTTGGCTTTGCCCAATGCTTTGGTCAGTCTTTGTGTTCCTCCTGCGCCAGGCATTACACCAATTTTGATTTCTGGTTGGCCAAATTGAGCGGTTTCAGAAGCCACGATCATATCGCAAGTCATAGCGAGTTCGCAACCACCGCCTAATGCAAAACCAGAAACTGCCGCAATGATAGGTTTACGTGTTTTATTGATTTGATCCCAAGTACTGAATTGATCAGTTTTCCACATGTCAACAGTAGTTTTACCCGCCATTTGTTTGATGTCAGCCCCAGCCGCAAATGCTCTTTCGTTTCCCGTAATAATAATTACTCGGACGTCATCATCTTGATCAAGTTCCTTGAGTGTATCTCGAATTTCGGCCATCAGCTGTAAATTCAAGGCATTGAGCTCTTTAGGACGGTTCAATTCGATAAGGGCGATGTATTTGTCGTATGCTTTTGTTACTTTTATATATTCCATAGGTTAGATTTTCAAATTTGAATGCTGAACAAAAATAGAAATAAATAGGAATGAGTAAGGTGAAGGTGTTATTTGTTTGCTTAGGAAATATTTGTCGATCACCATTGGCAGAAGGAATTTTTATGCAAAAAATAAGCGAAAAGGGACTTTCAAATCATTTTGAAATTGATTCTTGTGGCACATCTACTTATCATATCGGAGAACAACCAGATTTAAGAACAATAGCAAATGCCATAAAGAACGGTATCGAACTATATCATAAAGGCAGACAACTTATCTATCTAGATTTTTTGAACTACGATTACATTCTCCCAATGGATCAAAGTAATAAGCGAGATGTTGAAAAACTTAGGCCTGAGGATGCCAAAGCTGAGGTTTTAATGATGCGCTATTTCGATCCTTTAAATAAAGATGCTGATGTTCCCGATCCGTATTATGATGGAGAGAAGGGTTTTCAAGAAGTATTCGAAATCTTAGATAGGTCATCTTCTACTTTATTGGATTTCTTAATTCAAAAACACTTAAATCAAGCTTAATAAGCTTTTCTGATTTTCTCTAAAATCACACCCATACTTTTTCTGACTTTACTTGTGGTATGCTCATAATGGTTGACCATTAAAGTGAAAATTAGCGTTTTACCCTTATCGGTTTTGATATAGCCACTAAGTGTGTGGTTATTGCTTAAAGTACCAGTTTTAGCATAAACATAAGGTGCTGGATTCCCTTCATACCAATCTTCTAGCGTACCTGATTCTCCACCAACGGGTAGTAATGAAAAAAGCCTTTCTTCCCCTAATTCTTGCCTCAACAATGTCAAGAGCTTATTCATGGCCCTTGGCGTGAACATATTATAGCGCGAAAGACCTGATCCATCTACCCAAACCAATTCATCATCCCAATCATTGAAAAGCCTTTCTTTGGCTATTTTAATCATTGATTTTGAAGAAAGTGTATCGCTATTCAGTCCGCTTGCCATTAAAAGAATTTGCTCCGCGAAGAGGTTGTCGCTAGGCAGGAGCATTTTTTTATAAAGCGAATCGGTTGAAATAGAGTAGAGTGTTTGCGCCAACATTCGGTCTTGCTGGCCTTCAATCACTGTAATTTCTTTGTTGAGGGTGTGCTTCAGTAGTTTGATGAACAAATCTGTGGAATACATAAAGGGACGCATCAATGTGTCTACTGGCTGATAATCTTCAATTTCGAAATCCAGACTGTCTGGAAAGGCATAGTAGAAAGTGTTTTCTCTTTCCTTCCTTTCAAGGAAAGTTGAAAGGCGAGTAAGCGTATTTACTTTAGCGATAAAGTCTTTTTGGAAGTACTTCGGCATCACTTCCAAAGTCTTTTGCTCTTTGTTAATATAGGCGGTTACGCTGTTGCCATAAATAGGAAAGGCGGATTTTTCAGCAGAATAATAGCCATTATAATCGTCCCAACCCCAACCCGGACCAAATCTTTCATCTTCAATGGGTCTTTCCCAATAGTAAAGGTTTTCCTTTCTTGATCTTAAGAAAGCAAGCGCTGTACTGTCTTGATGTTCGGTATGTAAAAACAGAGGGTTACCAGTTCCCCAAAAAATCAATGAATCACCTTTGATGGTGTATTGCATGGCTGGAACATTAGTACCTAGAAAATGAAGACCAGCATAAAAGGTAAAAAGTTTGGTGTTCGAAGCTGGAGTCATGTACTTGTTATCGTACTGGCAAGCAATGGTTTTACCTGTTTCGGGATCGGTAAGAACGAAACCAACAAAGGCTTGTTTAAACCCATCTAGTTCCTTTAAATCCTTGAGGATCTTCTTTTTGGAATAGCGCTGGGCATGAAGTTGTGAACAAAGACTTGCTAAAATTAATAAGAGGAGAAGGCGCTTACTCATAAAATACAGCTACTTCTTCTAAAGACTTTCTTCTGTTATTCGGCACGTAAACTTCCTCTGCCTCATAGCCTACGGGCAGCAATAAGAAAGGTCTTTCATTGTCTGGCCTTTCAAGTATTTTCTGCAAGAAATTCATTGGGCTAGGCGTGTGGGTCAACGTCACCAAACCCGCATCATGAATTGCCGATATCAGCATCCCTGTCGCCAACCCAACCGATTCGCTAACATAGTAGTTCGGATGTTTCTTTCCATCCACATCATATTCAAAGGCTCTTTTGAAAACGATGATTAAGTAAGGAGCGGTTTCAAGAAAAGGCTTTTCCCAATTAGTACCCATTGGTTTTAGGTCATCTAGCCATTCTTCACTCATACGTTTAGTATAGCTTTCGTATTCCTCTTTTTCAGCGGCTTCGCGAATCTGTTTCTTGATTTCTGGATTACTTACCACGCAGAATGTCCAAGGTTGTTTATGAGCGCCAGAGGGTGCTGTTGAGGCTGACATAATGATATTCTCGATCACTTCATTAGGAACAGGCTGATCAGAGAAGTCGCGGACAGATCTGCGAGTTTCCAGCCAGTCATAAAACTTCTGACTCCTCTCTATCATTTCGTTATGCTCATAGTGAACATGAGAATATTTAATAAATGGATGATCGTTGATCAGTTTTATTTCCGCTGCCATAAGTATGGATTAATTATTCGAAAGTAGAAAAGATAGTCTTAAAAACGAAGTGAAACTCCATCGATAGAGCCCTTATGGTCTTTAGCCTTTCAATTTGCTATCTCATTACCCAATTCCTATAACACAATACCCATAAAAAAACCCCAGCTGATAATCAGCCAGGGCACGATTTGGATGTATTACAACCCCCTTAAGAGGTTACTTTGAAGACGTTAGCTTGGACTATATGTTACCTAGCTGAGACTTATTCATTAAATAATTCGTTTTTTAAGTTGAATCACTCCTGCAAGGGTAAACATGACAACCGCCACTATTAAGCTTTTATACACCGAAGCCAGATCTGCCCAGATTTGAAATCCTTCTTGTCTGACTCCACCAGTGGCTAAGATAGAATAACCATAAGGATGATAAGGAGCATATTTCCATCCTTGGACTACAATCATAAATGAAATCAATCCAGCGATACCAATGCCCAGGGGCAAAATCAAATTTTTAGATTGTTGACTGATAAAGAATTGGATGGAAGCCATGCCCAAAGTGGCTAAGAAAATCTTAATCATGAGTGAATACTCGAAGCCAAATCTGAATGATTCTTCAAAACCTAAGCCGGGCTGGACAAAGCGCATTGAAAGACCAACCAGTAGTGTGAAAGTACCGAAGAGCATTAGGCTGATAAAGATCATGCCGATAAAGACTTTCATTTTAGAAAGATAAAGCGCCAATCGGGATAAGGGCTGTGCGTAAGTCAATTTCCAGGTATTTGAGCTGTATTCAATGTTGTTGACGAGTAAAGCGACCATCATCACAAAGAATGGAAATAGGAAATTGGCAGGATCAACACTAAAGTTGATTAGGGTTGACCAAGCATTCATATCTGGCTTAATGAGTTGTGGTCCTTTTCTCCAAAGGATAATGAAGTTAATAGCAGGAACGAAAGCTGGCGCAAGAATCAGCAACCACAGCGTTAATGTCTTTTTGTATTTATAAACTTCGGCCGAGAGGCCTCTTTTTAGTTGCAGCGCTATATTCATTGGTCTAATTTTTTGGTAAGGTTTAAGAAAATGGCTTCGAGGGTTTCTTCTGAAGATTTAAGTTGATAGACATCGACATTATTATCTACTAATGCCTTGTTGATTCTGGCGGTATCGGCTTTTTCTAAAATAGGTAGCGTGATTGACTTACTGCTGTGCTCAGAAATCGTATAGTTCAGCGCCTTGATGATTTCAATTGCTTTGCTAACATTGCTTGTTTCAACTTCCAACAACTTGGTTTTGCTACCATGCAGACCATCGAGTTTGCCCTCGTACATAATTTTACCTTGATCAATAATCGCTACATCGGTAGCCATTTTTTCGATTTCTGGAAGAATATGACTTGAAAGGAAAATCGTTTTACCATGGTCTTTATTCAGGCTGATGATCAGTTCCCGCATTTCGATTATTCCGCTCGGATCAAGTCCGTTGGTGGGTTCATCTAAAATGATCAATTGGGGGTCGTTCAACAGGGCAGAAGCAAGGCCTAATCTTTGGCACATCCCAAGCGAGTAATTCTTGGTTTTTTTATCGGCATTATCTAAAAGACGGACAATTTTGAGTACTTCATCAATTCTCGACTTCGGAGCACCGATCATGCGCCTCACGACTTCTAGGTTTTGTCGCCCTGTGAGGTGTTTATGGATCGAAGGGTTCTCAATTAAGGCACCAACCTTACCAAGAAGGTCCACCTTATTGCTCAATAAATCTTTATCAAACAGTTTGACTTGCCCAGGTTGAGAATGAAATAAATCTAGTAAGATTCTAATAGTAGTTGTTTTCCCCGCTCCGTTGGGGCCTAGAAATCCGTAGATACTTCCTTCAGGTACATTTAAATTGACCTTGTCTAAGGCTTTGAAATTCTTGAAGTAGAAATCTAATTCAGTGGTTTGAATAATCAGTTTCGACATGTTTTAGCATTTGTCGATAGACGCAGTGCTTTCTCGTTTTGTGTAACTGATTATTGAACTACTCGACCAA
>JBLIKG010000036.1:0-13591 GCA_047636255.1 Roseivirga sp.
AGCCGCTCACCAGCGAAGCACAAACCGCAAGATCCAAAGCAGGTTCTTCGATTTTTATTCCTCCCGCCACATTCAAAAATACATCTTGGCTGCTTAACCTAAAGCCTCCTCGCTTTTCAAGTACAGCCAAAAGCATATTAAGTCGCTTTCCATCGAAACCATTCGAGTTCCTTTGGGGTGTTCCATACGAAGCTGTGCTTACCAAAGACTGTATCTCAATCAACAGTGGTCTGTTGCCCTCAATAGAGGCGCCTATGGCAACTCCGGGCGAATCCTCTTCCCGTTGGCTGATTAATATTTCGGATGGGTTAGAGACCTCTCTAAGACCTGTTGATTGCATTTCGTAAATGCCCAACTCGGAAGTAGATCCAAATCGGTTTTTCACAGTTCTCAAAATTCTATAGGCCAAATGTCGATCCCCTTCAAATTGCAAAACGGTATCGACCATATGCTCAAGTACTTTTGGTCCAGCCAAGCCGCCATCTTTTGTAATATGGCCCACCAAAAAGACAGGAGTGTTGCTTTCCTTGGCGAACTTCAGCAGTTCGGCAGTGCATTCTCGGACTTGCGATACGCTTCCAGCTGCAGATTCAATTCTTGGCGTGCTTAAAGTTTGAATTGAGTCTATGACCAGAATGTGAGGTTGAATCTCCCGAATGTGGTTAAAAATATTTTGCGTGGAGGTTTCGGCTAGAATAAAGCAGTTTTCAGAAGATTGTCCAATGCGTTGCGCACGCATTTTTATCTGCTGCTGGCTTTCTTCCCCCGAAACATAAAGTACTCTTAGTCTTTTAGAGGAAAGTGCCAGTTGAAGCATCAGCGTAGATTTTCCGATCCCCGGTTCACCACCAATCAAAACTATTGAGCCATGAACGATTCCCCCGCCAAGTACGCGGTTCAGTTCTTGGTCATAGGTAATAATTCTCTTTTCGCTATTGGCTTCAATTTCGTGGAGGCGAACGGCTTTAGAACCGCCTGTTTTAACACCCTCTTCTCGCCAGTTGGTCAATTCTTTTTCAGCGGCTCCACCTACTTGCTCTTCAACATAAGTATTCCATTCATCGCAAGAAGGGCATTTGCCAATCCATTTAGGAGATTGGGTACCACAACTTTGACAGACATAAACAGATTTGATTTTGGCCATATTTATCGAAGATAATATTAACTCAATAAGCTCGCTATATCGCTGGCCTCTAATTTTTTGATGAAACTTTCTTCTGTGGTTATAAGGTCGGAAGCAAGTTTGATTTTATTCTGTTGAAGTGCCAAAATCTTCTCTTCCACCGTATTTCTGGTGATGAACTTATAAGTGAAGACTTTATTCTTTTGGCCAATTCTATGAGCTCTATCCACGGCTTGTGCTTCGATGGCAGGATTCCACCAAGGATCAAGAAGGAATACATAATCTGCTCGCGTAAGGTTTAAGCCCAATCCACCTGCTTTAAGTGAAATCAGAAAAAGCCTTATGTCCTCGTTGTTCTGGAAATTTTCAACCTGTTCTTGTCTATTTTTAGTAGAACCATCCAAATAGGCATATTTCCATTCTTGCTTGTCGAAGTATTCTCGAACGATAGTGAGGTGCTTTACAAACTGACTGAAAATAAGAATTTTATGTCCCTCGCTCAAGGCGTTTTCAATCATATAGATCACGTCCTCTAATTTACCAGAATCACCAGTGTATTCCGGGTCCGTCATCTTCGGATGATTCGCGATTTGCCTTAGTTGTGTAAGCCCTTGCAGCAAAAGCAATTGCGACTTTTTGACGCCACTCTTTTCAATGTTGTCTAAAATCTTGTTTCTGTAATAAGACTTTACTTCTTCATATTTTTCTTCTTGTTGGGCGGTCATCGTGCTGTATTGCACGTTTTCTACCTTTTCGGGTAAGTCTTTCGCCACCTGTGATTTCTGCCTTCTTAGAATGAATGGTTTGATAATCACATTCAATTTTCTGGACTTATCGACATCCTGCTTCTTTTCAATTGGGAGTAAGAATTCCTCTCTGAAATAATTTTCAGTGCCTAAGATGCCTGGATTCGCAAAGCTCATTTGCGACCATAAATCAAGAGTACTGTTCTCTAAAGGTGTACCAGTAAGGATGAGGCGGTACTTTGACTTCAATTTCCGAACGGATTTGGCAATATTCGATTGAGGGTTTTTGATGGCTTGAGATTCATCAAGAATCACATAATGGAAATAATACTGCTTTAGTAAATCAATATCGAGGCGCGTGATGCCATAAGAAGTCAAAACCAAATCATACCCTTCGAAAGTAGAAACATCTTTATCACGGGTTGAACCTGTGTATACCAAAACCTTCAGGTCTGGAGTAAACTTCTTGGCCTCCAATTCCCAGTTGTAAATTAAAGAAGTAGGCATAATCAGAAGTGTGGCATTTTTCACTCCTTTATCCATTTCGGACTGAAGCATTGCCAAAGTTTGGACTGTTTTACCCAAACCCATATCATCGGCCAAACAACCGCCAAAATTGTATTGAGTTAAGAATTTCATCCAGTTGTAGCCCGCTTTCTGGTAGGGCCTTAGTTCACCTTTAAAGCGTGGCGAGATGGGATGGTCTTCAATTTTTTCGAAATCTTGTAGTTTTTGGAGCTTCCGATCCATACTTACTTGAGCCAGTTGCCCATTTTGTAAGTCTTGAATTAAAGCGATATGATGCTTTTTGATTCTATTGCCAGAACCAGTTTCCATAAAGGCAAAGAGATCTGCATAGTTGGCGAACCAAGCCTCAGGAATTACGGCAATTTCTCCATTAGGGAGTTTGACCTCCCTTTTCTTGCCACTGATTAATTTACGGAGTTGCTCAAACGATATTTCGTATTCGCCAAATTTGATTACGGCATGAATATCGAACCAGTCGATACTTTCATTCACCTGAATGTCAATGTGCGCCTCGCCTAAAAAATAACGCTTGCTGTCCTTTTCGCTCTGCCGGACTAGAATACTCTCGTCTTCAATAAAATTTTTCTTCTCGGCTAACCAATGAAATCCTTCCGCACGGCCAATGGTAAAGCGACCGTTTTTTAATAGAAGCCCTTTGTCTATCAGCTTTTTTACAATCAGCTGCTCGGCCGAGATGTCTCTCTTAACTTTGTGGAAAACGTACTCTTCATCCTTCTGCTCTAGTTTTACGGATGACGATGCATTGGGGTCGAATGGGAAAGTATAATTTCCATATTTGAAAGAAACCTTGAAGAAGAGTTTAGACAGGCCGTCATCAACTTGCCCGCTTTTACTGCTAGCCTCAAAGAGACTTGGCGTAGCAGATCCAGCTGTTGCCAATTCCGAAAAGTTAAGCTCAGTAATGAGTGGGTAACGCTCCGTATTTATTTCAAAACCCTTGGCATAAACGTCAAATGCAGCCACTAAAGGGCTAACAAATTTTTCATAATACATGGGTTCCATTTTTCGAGGAACGACCACGAATTTTTTATTCAAGAAGGGCTTGAGTTTTGGGCCATCAACTCCTTTTTCAAAACTGAAAAGCTTGTCATTAACTACCAACCAAGCAGGCTGATTACAGATAAGGAAAGAGCCTTTATATTGCCACTCAAGCTTTTCACCTTCGTGCTTTATAGTCGGAAAGTAATGTGTATTGTCTTCGTTTCTTCTAAAATGAAAAAGTACAGATGCCTTTTTTTCCATCAAATGGATTTGTCGCCATGCGGGTTCGCCATCACGACCCATTTCGAAAATCATTTTTCCATGAAGTAGGTCTAAGATGCGCGAACGTCTTACTTCTAAATAGTTGTCAATCGTATTTTGAAGTTCTTGATCCCCTTTTTCTTTGTCGTAAAATTTGAGGAAGAATTCTGCAGGCTTAATTTTCTTCTTATAAAACTTCAACACGATAGACTCTTGCTGCATTTGATCCATTAATTTGATCAATTCATAGTCACGTTCGTCCAAGTCAGCGCCAAATTCCTTGGCGTTTTTAGACGAAATATTTTGATGCTGCAGCGTCAATCGACCCTTGTCATCTAACTGAATGACGAAGGATTCGAAAAGATAGCCCAAGTATTCGTGTTGAAAAAGGCTATATATTAATTGGAGCGGTTGAGCGGTTGATACCTTCATTTTTAAAAAAATGCGACCTGCAAATTAATTATTTATATAAGAATGACTGCCCGAAATTGAACAAATGTTTGATTCAAGTTGTACGAACTTTCAATCAGAGGCTAATTGAGGTTTTTGATCATTTCAACTCTTGAAGCAATAATGGCTGGTCTATAAGATGTTATGATCGTGATAACACCAATACTGAGCCCTACAAAAATAAAATCGGTGAACTCTAATTTAACTGGGTAAGCGTTTACCATAGAGGTCTGCATGCCCATTCCAACTAAACCAAACTCTTGCTGAAGTAAACAAATGATCAAACCTAATAGTAAGCCAGTGGATGCCCCGATTAAAGAAATTAAACTCCCTTGCTTTATGAAAATCTGCTTTATGAAGCTTGGTGTTGCACCAAACGAATACAAAATGGAAATGTCTCGTTTCTTTTCAATGGCTAAAATCGATAAAGTGAAGAAGATATTAAACGATGCTATGGCCATGATAAAGGATAACGTAATGAAAGTGAAGAGCTTTTCTATTTGTATCGCCTTTAATAAACTTGAGTGCACTTCGTCACTATTAAGGACTGTAAAATCTTCACCTAGCTCCTTTTTTAATTTAGACTGGATTAAATCTTCGTTAGCGTCTTCCTCTAAATAAATTTCAATTGACGTTCTCTTATTTTCATAATCCATAAGACTTTGAGCAAACCGGAGCGGCACAAATACATAGGTCTCATTATAAGTAGCTTCAATACTAAAAATGCCAGAAGGGGTAATGCTTTTTCTAGCAACTGAATTTCTGGAAATAGGTATTCCTGGTTTCAGTTTTTTAGGGTAGACTATTTGCATGCCATAGGCATCGCTTTCCAATAGTAAACTTAACTCATAGGCTACCCCTGTACCCAAAATGGCATAGTCAATTTGTTCATTAGTTAGAAGCATTGTACCTCTCACCATAAAGGTATCGAGTCGATTTGCTTCTACGTAGTTTTCTTCAATTCCCTTGATTCTTGCCACAACTTGTTGATCGCGATACATGATAAGGGCATTATCTTCGATTATCTCAGTCACAATTTTAACGCCCTCGATACTTTCGATTTTAGAACGCAGTTGAGGCGTCATTTCGAAAGATTTACCAACGGTTGCTTCAATCTTGAGTTGCGGATCGAATGAATCGTATACTGATCGAATAAGGTCTTGCAAGCCGTTGAAGACTGAAAGCACAACAATCAAGGCTGCTGTACCTATTGCTACACCAATCATCGAGATCCAAGAAAGGACTTGAATGAAGTTTTTCTTCTTTTTTGAAGCGAAATATCGCTTTGCTATGAAGTTAGAAAGGTTCAAAGCGTTTATTGAGAATCGTCTTTACCTGAAGGTGGAATGTTAAGTTTATTAATGATCTGATCCATTTTCTCTGCATCTTCTGCTGTAGTATCAGCATGAAAGGCAATATGTGGCACAATTCTCACTTCTTTACCAATTCTTCTACCTAGGCTGCCGCGTATTCTGCTTTTTTCGCCTTCTATAGCTTCCATAATTTTATCTATGGTGCTGACAGGGAAAATGCTCAAATAGATTCTAGCAAGGCCTAAATCTGGGCTCATGCTGACGTCAGATATTGTAACGAGCGATCCTATAAATTTTCCTGAATGTTCTTTTTGAAAAATTTCGCTGATTTCTTTTTGAATCAACTTTGAAAACTTGAGCTGTCTTTTACTTTGGGTCATGCTGCAAATATCTTATTAATTTATCTATTTTCCTTCCTGCTCTTTTTTTGGCTTATTTTGCTAACTCAAACTTAACCGTTGATCAGTGCTTAGATTCTTTAGAAAGAACGACCCTTTTTTGCTTTTATTCATTGCCGTATTTCTCATTATAGTTCGAACTATAATGTTGATTGTTGGTGTGGAGTCACCAGCTATTCTTTTTAATGCTGAAGCATTAGGTGAAACATTTAACGTAACTCCGACAATGCCGCTTTATAGCGAGAATGGCGCTGGGCCTTTATTTGTTTTCTTTTACGGTATTTTGACCTTTCTATTTGATAACACTTATATCATTTCTTCAATTCTGGCAGCTATTTTAGTTTTCTTTCAAGCCTTTATTTTGAATGCAACACTGCAAAAGAATGCCGCTTTTCAAGAGAATAATTTTTTACCAGGTTTTCTCTTCGTGGTTTTTGCTTCTGCTAGTCCAGAATTTATATTTCTGAGCCCTATACTTTTAGCGAATACTTTTCTTTTGTTAGCGCTCGACAAAGTCTTAACCCATCTGAAGTATCGGGGATCCGAAGAAAATATTTTGACTACTGGATTTTTAATCGGGCTGGCTGCCTTAAGTTATGCTCCTTACTTTTGGTTGGTTCCGTTCGTCATTCTGATTTATATAATGTACTCAAGCACTTTAGTTCGGAGATATTTTTTAATGACCTATGGCTTTATTTTTAGCCTTTTGGTTTTTTGGATTTACTTTTTGGCTTGGCAAAACGGAGGTGCATTCTTGGGTGGTTATTTTGAATTAGTACTCTCAACGCATCTTGTTGAACCTATAGTTTTAAAGAATCTAGCTTTGATTTTCGGCCTACCTACCTTGTTTTCAATATTGTCTGTGGCTCAGGGATTTCAAGGCCTAGGCTTTACCAATCACCAAATTTTAACACAACGAACTATGCTATGGGTATTGATTTTTGGGCTAATAATGATTTGGATGACACCGAACTCAGGTTCAGTCAATGCATTAGCCCTGATCATTCCATTGACTTTTTTTACGAGTCAATTCCTTATCACTAGAAGTAGAAAGTGGGTAAGTGAAGCATATTTTCTAGTACTTATTATAGCTTCTCTGGCAATTCAGTTTGTCGAGATATAAAGGAGTTTAACAGCTAATTTTATCAACTCTCTTTTGGTGTCTACCTCCTTCAAAATCAGTTTCAAGAAAAGTTTTAGCCATTGCTTTTGCGGTTTCTAAATCAACGAACCGGGCAGGAATACAAACTACATTGGCATTATTGTGCTGACGCGCTAAAGCCGCCAATTCTGTGTTCCAAACCAATGCACCACGAATTCCTTGATGTTTGTTTACGGTGATACAGACGCCATTGCCACTACCACAAATTGCGATACCAAGGTCATTTTCACCTTTTTCAACACTTCTGGCCAATGGATGAACATAATCTGGATAATCAACAGAGGCTTCAGAGTTTGGTCCGAAATCTTGTAGCGAATAACCCAAATCTGTTAAAAACTGAATAAGCTCTTTTTTATATTCAAACCCTGCGTGGTCGCCACCTATTGCTATCTTTTTCATCTTACATATTTTTGGCTTGCGCCTTTTCCACACGCCTTGAAATCATGATGCTCACCTCATAAAGGGCAATAATTGGTAAAGCAATCAATACTTGACTCATGATATCTGGTGGAGTTAAAACAGCTGATAACACCAGAATTACCACTAATGAATGTTTTCTGTATCTTTTCATTAAGGCAGGTGTTACAATTCCTGCCTTAGATAGGAAATAAGATACAACAGGTAATTGAAACATAAACCCACATGCAAGGGTCAGCATTGTGAGCATACCAACGATGGACTTAATATCAATGATATTTTCAATCAAGTCCGAAAGCTTGTAATTGGCTAAGAAATTGATCGATAGTGGGGTAATTATAAAATAGCCAAAAGAGATTCCTAATAGAAAAAGGAAAGAAACCACCGCAACGGCTCCTCTAGAAGCGTTCTTTTCATTACCCTTTAATCCAGGTTTTATAAACCTCCATATTTCCCAAAACACGTATGGAAATCCTAAAATAAGCCCAATAACAGCCGATGATGTGATGTCCATCATAAACTGCCCAGCCATATCTCTATTCTGAAATGTTATTGGAATTTCATCAATACATAATTGAGGAGAGTGGATCAATGTACCAAGTTCACATAGCTTTTTATAGGTCCAAAAGTCAGGTTGAGTCGGGCCTAAAATAATAGTATCCCAAACGAACCCAGTTGACAGGTATGCCGCTATGGCGAATACAAAAATTGCGATAACCGACCTTACTAAATGCCATCTTAATTCCTCGAGATGATCGAGGAAGCCCATTTCTGAGTTATCGCCTAATTGATCTAGTGCCAATTAATTAAGACTGAAAAAGTGGAAAATCTCGCATCCAAGCATTTACCTCGTTCCGAATTGCAGACAACTTGGTGTCATTATCATGGTTGGTCAATGAACTGTCGATAAACTCCACAATTCTATGCATATCGTTTTCTTTAAAACCTCTTGTCGTTATAGCGGCAGTTCCAATTCGCATACCTGATGTCACAAACGGAGATTTGTCATCAAAAGGCACCATGTTTTTATTAATGGTGATATCTGCTTTACCCAAGGTAGCCTCAGCGATTTTACCTGTTAAGCCTTTGCTTCGCAAATCAATTAGCATTAGGTGATTATCTGTTCCGCCAGATATGATTTTATAACCAAGAGAAGTAAAGGAGTTCGCCATTACTTCGGCATTTTTCTTTACTTGGAGAATATAGTCCATGAATTCGTCAGTGAGTGCTTCTCCGAAGGCTACAGCTTTGGCGGCAATAACATGTTCTAAAGGGCCACCTTGCGTACCAGGGAAAACACCTGAATCTAACAGTTGAGACATCATTCTGATTTCTCCTTTTGGATTTTTCTGACCCCAAGGATTTTCGAAATCCTCACCTATCATAATCAAACCACCACGAGGTCCACGTAAGGTTTTATGTGTAGTAGTAGTCACGATATGACAATGCTCCAAAGGGTCATTTAAAATTCCTCTTGCGATTAAGCCTGAAGGATGAGAAATGTCACCTAGCAACAATGCGCCAATTTGATCTGCAATTTCTCTAAGCCTTTTATAATCCCAGTCTCGGCTATAAGCTGAGGCACCACAAATAATCATTTGAGGTCTTTCTTTCATCGCGGTTACTTCGACTTTATCCCAATCGATTATACCTGTTTCTTGTTCCACTCCATAAAAGGAAGGCTTATATAATTTACCAGAGAAGTTAACGGGAGACCCATGAGTTAAATGTCCTCCATGTGAAAGGTCAAAACCCAATATCTTGTCACCAGCATTTAGGCAGGCCAGCATAACTGCTGCATTGGCTTGAGCACCTGAGTGAGGTTGAACATTTGCCCATTCAGCTCCAAATAATTCTTTTACTCTCTCGATTGCTAAGGTTTCGACTTCGTCAACGACCTCGCAACCTCCATAATAGCGTTTACCTGGCAGCCCTTCAGCATACTTATTAGTCAAAACAGAACCCATAGCTTCCATAACTTGGTCTGAAACGTAATTTTCAGAAGCTATTAACTCAATTCCCTCTGTTTGTCTGTGATGCTCCTTTTTAATAAGGTCGAAGATGACTTGATCTCTCTGCATAGTGGCTCAATCTAATTTCGATCAAAAATAGCTGAACAGGTTTTAATTACCAACCTGTTGGGGTAAACATAAGTGATCAAAAGAAAATATATATTGAATTACTTCGCTCGTGAGACAGCATCGATGATTGTATCGATTACTTGAGTATGAGTAAACGGTTTTCCAATATACCCATCAAAGCCAGCCAAGTCTAAATCTACTCTTACATCGTTGTAAGAGTAGGTGGTGTAGGCCAATATACAAATGGGGTTTTTAATAAATTTTTCAGTTTGCTTAATCATTTTGGCAGCCTCAAAGCCGTCAATGTTAGGCATGTGTAAATCCATTAATATCAAATTGATATTGCTCGAATTAAAAACGAGGAGGGCATCTTCAGCATTCAAACATTTAAAAGACTTACCACTAAATTTGGCCAATGTCTTGTCTGCAACAGTTAAATTAATAGGATTATCATCTACAACTAAAATGTTAATTCCTTCGAGAAGATTCTTTTGAGACTTTTTTACCGAGAACTGCGACTCTGATGAAAAGTCATCTTCCATAAGATGAATCTTATCGTCAATCAAATAATATGACATGCCTTTTTGCATAATTTAAAGTCTACCTCTATTTAGTTAATGATTAAAACTGCAAAAGGTAACCCTAGAATTAAATAAATATTTTCTTTTTTTGTAAAACACATCAAGATTGAAGCTAGTCGAGCTTGATTCCTATTTGTTTTGCGGATAAACCTATTTCATTTCTGGTTAAAGAGCATCGAAATAATAAGATTTAATTTTTTTTAAAAATAATTGCTTTTGATGGGTGACCTTTGGCATGTTAAATCATTAATAGTATAGACATGAGTGAAAACAGTCTTGTTGTGAGACTGAAAAGCGGTGATCAAAAAGCACTAGAACTAATTTATTCAGAATACCGAATTAGTTTTATCGCTTTTATCACAACATCTCACAACTGTTCTAAAGAGGAGGCTATTGATTTATATCAGCATGCCATTCTTGTACTCTACGAAAATGTTGTAGATGGTAGTTTTGAAGAAATGAATGCGGCAGGAATAAAAACCTACCTTTTTTCGATTGGAAAAAATAAGCTCTTAGGTGATTTAAGAAAAAAAACTAGAATCTCATTTCAGGGAGGTTTTAAGGAAAATGACCTAATTGAAGATGAGGATATTTCCGAATTAATCCGAGTTGAGCAATTTGATAAGATTAAAAATGTAATTGCCGATTTAGGAGACCCTTGTAAAAGAATTTTGGAGTTGTTCTATTTCAATAAGCTATCAAACGAAACGATTGCAGAAATTATGGGGTATAGCAGTGCAAAAACTGTGAAGAATTTAAAATACAAGTGCCTACAACGGATAAAGAAATTGATAGAATAATGTCTACGACAATGGAAAGTGATTTAGATTTAATTGATGCTTATTTAAATGGGGAATTATTTGGAGTTGATCAGACAAAATTTGATGAAAAACTTCGAAATGACCTCAAGTTTCAATCAACTTTTCAAGAAGTTAAGATGATTAGAAATGCTGTTAGACAGAATTTAAAGGCCAATATCCTTCAAGGTCTCAAAGATAAGGAAACACTTATCCAAGAAGTGGATTCAACCAAAAATAGGAGTATAATGAAGCAGTATTTATCAATAGCAGCTAGCTTAGTGTTAGTAGTAACTTTGGTTTATTTAACCTCATATAATAAAATTGTTGATGTGGATGGCCAAGCAATTTTTTCAGAGAACTATCAGGCATATACTAACCTTGAATTAGGTACTGTTAGGGGGTCAGAAGTTGAATTAAATGATTTGAAGCAAAAGGCGTATTACGCGTATGATTTAGGGAATTTTAGCCAAGCAGTAGCTGATTTAACTGAACTCGTAAAAACAGAGAAGACAGCGGCCAATTACTTCTATCTTGGAATAGCGAATACAGAAATAGGAAATAGTGAGGCCTCTTTTGCAAATTTCAATACTGTAATCAATAATTTTTCAGAATATAGAGAGCAAGCGCAATGGTATCTTTCATTGGCTTTGTTAAAGGAAGGAAAATCGGATGAAGCTTTATCAAACTTGGTGTCTTTAAGCATTAAGGGTGAAGAAAAGAGTTTAGATATTTTGAGTAGTAAATTTGGTGTCACTTTATCAGACATTATTCTTGTAGTTGAACAACTTGAGATTAGGCCAGAAGATGATGATAACGATAGTCCGAATGGAGTGGATTTTGAAGATAGAAGACAGATACAGTTTGGATCGTTGTTAGATACTCAGAGTGGTGATGAATATGCTTTTTTTAATGATCACCCAATTAAAGGATTGAAAGTTGGAGATATGGTGAAAGCCGTAATCATCCAGAAAGGGCAGAGGGGCAAGAAAGGCCAAAAGAATAAGTCTAAAGGATTTGCTTTCGTGGTAAGCTCATTTTAGAATTCCATTTACACACTAATACACACACACACATGAAGGAGAATCAATTGGTTCTCCTTCTTTTTTGTTTAGCATAGAACCAAATTAACAGAACAACTACAGTCATCAATAAAACTGCTAAGACCCATATAGAGAACTCATTAGAAGATGGATATAATTCAATGGGATCACCAAGTGATATAAAGGATGACCAATAATAAGGATGTGAGGTGTAAGCATCAGAACTCTCTAGATAGGAAATTTTACTTAAGTTAAGCGCATCTACAGAGGATTGACCTAATGAAATATATTCATAAAATCCTGTCATCAATTCCGAAGTTACTTTGTCATTTACATTCCACAGACTCATTATAATTGAAGGAACCCCAATTAACGCGAATCCTCTGGCAATACTGAAAGTTCCTTCCCCCTTAATAACTTCCCCCGTACCGCTTTCACATGCGCTTAAAACCACCATCCTTGCTTGAATATTTGCTAAATAAAGGTCTGCGGTGTTAAGAAGACTATCTCCACCGTTAAAAATTAAACGAGCATCATATTTTCCATATTGATCTGTTTCACCATGCACTGCTAAATGTAGTATATCAAAATTATGAGCCTCTTGTAAGAATAAGCCTTTTGTAGCATCTTCGCCTAAGTAGTAATCTCCATTAAAATTTGCTTGAAGTTGTTTTATTTCTTGTGTTGTACCTGGCAACCCGACTTCAGCATTCCCATCACTGGAATTCTTCGAACTGTATCCAATGCCAAGTATCTCCTTCTTCGCAGTTTTAGAGTTTTCTAACATATCACCTGCTCTTGTGAGCTGATAATTAATGGTATAAGATCTTATGAGATAAGGGAGATTCTTAAAGGAGCTACTTTCGGTAGAAGGATCTGTTAAAAGCACTTCAAAGGGTAATCTCGATAGAAAGTCGTCAGGGATTATGGTGATTGTAGTTATATTTTCATTTACCTGATTTAATATTGGAGCTAATAATTTTTCGAACACATAATTAGAGCTTCCAATAAAATTGGATAAAAGATTTTTATAATTGGTAAACTTTGGTGAGGACGATACTTCCTGAATAACATTCTCGATGTTTTGAAGTAGAGTTGAATCTAACTTCACCATCTCTAAGAATTCTTCATTATTTGTCTTACCTAAAATAAAAATGGAAGTGTCAGCAACAAAAAAATCTAAAGATAATTGACCTCTCTTAAGGGGTTGTTCGTTATTCTTAGGTGTAAATAATTCATTATTAAGACGCTTATAGATGCCAATACTATCCTTTAGCTTGGCAAGGCTTCTACTCGATTCTAAAAGCCTTGAATTCAATACTTTGATAGAATCTGATAACAAATTGCCTGAATTGAATTTAGAAAAGAATTCATTATTCATCTCCTTTGTTTCATTACTTAGGTCGTAATAGTGCTCTTTTAGATATTGGGGAATGTTATTTGTGTTAATCTCTTCGAATTCGCCCGCTTGCTCTAAAAAAAGAATGGACTTACTCATCTTGAAAAAATCTCTAGCTTTCTTAATACCCTCCTTATGTTCATTATTAAGAGTTTGCCAGTAGGCAGAAGTTATTCCAGTCTCATATAATGCTCTAAAGTTGTCTGATAAAAACAATTTACCTTCAGTTCTCATAAGTTCCTTTCTTCTTTCCATAAGGATACTATGTGAGTTTAAAACATATTGGTTTA
>JBLIKG010000037.1:0-13285 GCA_047636255.1 Roseivirga sp.
TAAGGATGGTTAGACACAAACGCTGGCTCTGCTTTTGCAAACACTAAATAGCTTTCAATTTCTTTCAAAAGCTTCTGTTTGGCCTCTTCTAGGGAAGAAGTGCGCAGTGGTTGCAACTCATTGTTTCCGGTTGGAGAAGGCACGGATCTCATCATTGGCGCATCGTTGATCAAATAGGCTTTTCTCTTTTCAAGCTTTTCGGCTGGTGTAACAACGGGAATTTGAATACGACCTAGTGAAAGTTTAAATGTTACAA
This sequence comes from Roseivirga sp., assembly GCA_047636255.1. Taxonomy (GTDB): domain Bacteria; phylum Bacteroidota; class Bacteroidia; order Cytophagales; family Cyclobacteriaceae; genus Roseivirga. The sequence continues at coordinate 257 of JBLIKG010000037.1, forward strand.
TCAAATGCTCTAGCATATGATGGGGCGTCATAATTCCCCAAATCGGTTGATGTTGCTCGTTGATTTCAGCAATATACGAGGGCACATCCTCGGTGAAAAAAGCTTGGGCTTGTGTTAGTTTTTCTATGATCATATTTATTTGGATTCTTAGATAGAAGAAAAAAATCATCAAAATTATCGTCTTAGCCATTCCAGTGTTGAGGATTCAGCTGTTTCTCGTTAAAGCATCTAAACTGATCTTTTTTCAAGTTGAAAAAAACACAACAAAATGAAAGCGTTTTTTTATCGAGATATCGAGTTTTTATAAGTTGATCTTTGCAAACAGATTTCCCTTAAAAACCTAAAACGGCTCTTACATCCTCTAGTGTACCTCTCATAAAAACACGAGGAATAATAAATCCTTTATGTTCTTCAAAAGAAATAGTCGCTTTATCAACATCCCAAAAGAGGTAATCGCTCAATTGCATTTTAAAGATTTTATCAAATGAAAGAAAAACAATTAACATTAAAATCATTAATTCTAAGTTAAGGGTATCAAACTAAAAAAGCCTGCCTTTCCTTACTCAAAGAGTATAGAAAAGCAGGCTTCTGATATTTCTTGCGAAGAACTTACTCTCCTAGAAATGGATATCTATAATCTGTAGGAGAAACAAAGGTCTCTTTAATTAAGCGTGGACTTACCCAACGCAATAGATTAATCATTGAACCGGCTTTATCATTCGTTCCAGAACCTCTAGCGCCACCAAAAGGCTGTTGACCCACAACCGCTCCCGTTGGTTTATCATTCACATAGAAGTTACCTGCGGCATTCTCCAAAGCCTTGATACCCACTTCAAGAGCATACCTGTCTTTAGAGAATAAAGCTCCTGTCAATGCATAAGGTGAAGTTGAGTCTACCAATTCCAGCGTGGCTAAATAATCCTTTGGCTCATACACATAAATGGTCATGACAGGACCGAAGATTTCCTCGCACATGGTAGTGTATTTTGGATCAGTAGTCAATAAAATAGTTGGCTCTATGAAGTAACCTTTTGATTTATCGTAACCTCCACCTGCTACTATTTCAACTTTATCATTTGCCTTAGCATCATCTATATATTTGGCGATTTTGTCGAAAGACTTCTCGTCAATTACCGCATTGATGAAATTACCAAAGTCTTCAGCGCCACCCATTTTGAAGGACTTCAAATCGGCAGTAACGTATTTCCTAACATCTTCCCATAAGTTAGATGGGATATAGGCACGAGAAGCCGCTGAACATTTTTGTCCTTGGAATTCGAAAGCTCCACGGGCAATGGCAGTGGCCACAGCTTTGGCATCTGATGACTCATGCACCATGATAAAGTCTTTACCTCCTGTTTCGCCTACAATTCTTGGATAAGACTTGTACTTGAAAATGTTAGCTCCGATCGTTTTCCAAATGTGTTGGAATACGCCAGTACTTCCTGTGAAGTGTATCCCTCCAAAATCAGGATGATCAAAAATCACTGATCCCGCAGTTGGACCATCTACAAAGAAAAGGTTGATTACACCATCAGGCACACCCGCTTCACGGAAAACTTCCATCAATACATTTGCAGAATAAATTTGTGTGTTTGAAGGTTTCCAAACCACAGTATTTCCCATCATTGCCGCTGAGCTAGGTAGATTACCTGCAATCGCAGTAAAGTTAAATGGGGTTAAAGCGAATACGAATCCTTCTAAAGGTCTTTGTTCTACGCGGTTCCAAACTCCAGGAGAAGATGCTGGCTGCTGCTTATAGATTTCGGTCATGTATTGCACATTGAACCTTAAAAAATCTATCGTCTCGCAAGCCGAATCTATTTCAGCCTGATAAGCATTTTTTGATTGCCCAAGCATTGTGGCCGCATTCAACTTATCTCTATACGGGCCAGCAATAAGGTCTGCAGCTTTTAAAAAGATAGCCGCTCGGTTCTCCCAGCTTGTATTGGCCCAATCTTTCTTGGCGGCCATTGCAGCATCAATTGCCGCTTGAACATGAGAAGCATCACCTCCTGAAAAATAGCCTAAAATATGCTTATGGTCATGTGGAGGAGAAAGTGGTGTCTTTTTATCAGTTCTCACTTCTTTTCCACCAATAAACATTGGGATATCGATTTGCTTAGCACGAGCCTCTGCGAGCGCAGCCTGTAAAGAAGCACGCTCCTTTGAGCCGGGAGCATAACTTTTAATAGGTTCGTTTTCAGCCTTGGGTACATTAAAGAATCCTGTTGCCATAATTATTTTTTTGATTTATTCTTTCCATTTCATCCTCAAAATACCTGAGGACATAGTTTACTTGGGCAAAGATAAGCTTTACCCTATGGATACAAAACCAGAACGACTATAGTAAGTTCCTTAATTGATGAAGGGTCTGAATTTCGTAGGTTGGAGGAATCTGGCTCAGCCTTTTCTCGGGGTTAAACCACACATGATCCATCCCAAAATTCCTAGCACCCAAGATGTCCGAATCCAGATTATCTCCAATCATAATACTTTCTTGCAATGCCGCGCCAGATTTTAAAAGTGCTAACTCAAAAATTTCTGGGGCAGGTTTTCTCGACTTAGAATTTTCAGAAGTGACTATGACATCAAAGTAATGATCAATTTTAGCGCACTTCATTTTTGTGTATTGAACATCGTCAAAGCCATTGGTGATGATATGGAGTCGATAATTTTCCTTTAAATAATCGAGTATATCATGAGCCCCTTCAAATACATTCTCTTTGGTCGGACATAAGTCTACGTATTCAATATCGAATTGCTGAGGTGCAATAGGAAGCTTGATATTTAGCGTAGCAAAGATTGTTGCAAAACGTCTTTCTCTAATCTGAGCTCTTTCAATTTGATGCTTGTTATACAAATCCCAAATTGAATAGTTTACGGTAAAAAACTCAGCTACGAATTGCTCCTTAGTACAATCAGTGATTTTAGAAAATTCATAATGATCAAAAAGCTCATGAAGCGCTAAAGCAGCATTAGCGTCATAATCCCAAAGGGTATGATCGAGGTCAAAAAAAATGTGTCTATACTTTTTCAAAATACTTGTTTGAACAGAAATAACTCAGGCAGACCAATGTTGTTTGGTAATTCTATTGGCGGCTAATTCTCGGTTTGATTTTAAAATTTCGTAAACCTGCTGATCTTTTTGCAAAACAGTGTCCTTATTCAGAAAATTAAAGATTTGAACCATCACCAATTCAACTTCTTCTCGAATGCCGTAAAAAACCCATTGATCATGTTTACGTGCATTAACAATATTCGAGTTTTTAAGGTAGGTAATATGCCTTGAGGTTTTAGTTTGGGTATAATCTAGTATGTGCTCTAAGTCAGAAATCGTCATTTCACCATTCTTAAGCAACAAGTGCAAAATTCTTATCCTCGCTTCGTCTGACAAAGATTTAAAGATTTGTGCCCCAAAGGGCAGACTGAAGTTCTTAAGTTTCATACCTGAATTTAAATCAATTTGATTGGCTTAACTCTATTGCTAAGTGCTTATTATCTGGGTTAATTATTGTTAAATTGGAAAGAATAATTCGTTTTCGCCAAAGGAATTACCCTTTTTGATGGTTAATATTGTAGAATAAAAAAATAAATTTTCTTTCGAATTCCTTTCTTTATTTTTGGTTTCTCGTAAGGTAGTTATAAAAGCACATTTCGATTGAAAAAAGCCTACTTCACATATTTATTCAGAGTCGCTCTACTCATTACGTTGGTTTTGGGGACAAGCCAAAAGCTTTTTTCTCAAACTGCAAAAGAGCAAATCGTACAGCTTTCCGGTTTAGTAATGAATGGAGACAGTACAGAAACCGTTTTTGGAGTCCATATTTTCGATATAAAAAGAGGAAGAGGAGATATTTCAGATTATCGGGGCTGGTTCAGTCACCCATTTTATGCAGGTGACACCTTAATTTTTAGTTCTGTTAATCACGTCAATAGAACTTTTGTGGTGCCTTTTGATGTAGGTGATCGTTTGACGGTGATTATAGCCATGGAAGAAGAAATTACCCAATTGTCCGATATTGAAGTGAATCCTTTCCCTTCTGAAGAGCTTTTCAAAGAAGCTATAATGGCTATGAGCTTGAATGAAGATCAGCAAAATGTTTTGAATAGCTACGATCCAGAATTTGTGCAAAGGCTTGTTCAAACAATGCCTTTAGATGGCAGTGCTGACATGAACTATCGCTACTTAATGAATCAGCAATTCAATAATCTTCAATATAATTCTGGCCCAAGAACCAACCCTCTGTTGAATCCATTCGCTTGGGCGCAGTTTATCAATACCATTAAAAAGAAGAAGTAATCTTTCGAGATGATAGATTTTAAAAATTAGATTTTAGCATCTAGTCTGAGCTATTTGATCACTTTCATTTGAATAAAACGATCGGTACCTAACCACTTACTTTCATCATTGGTATACCAAGCACGGTCTTTTGGAATTCGCAAACCATTCTGAATCTCAAGCCCGGAAATAAGAATATACTCTCCATCGTTTTTAGCCTCGTCATGATAAAATCGATAACCCTCCATCGCATAGGTTTCTGGATTGAAATAGAAATACCAGATGTCTTTACCCACTTTAGCATCGTAGGTCACTTTTAGCGCTAAAACATCTTTGCCATCAAACTTAGCGCTCTGAACTTTCGGGTCAACTTTAGTCCCTTGGTCTGTTAACTTCATCGGTAGGCCATATAAATAGCTGTAATAATTTCTCCATCTCAGAGCTCTTTCGGGATTCAAACCCAAAGTATCGCTGGCAATTGAATCGGTGATTACCCGATAGTCCATATATGATTCTGTATCCTCTTGCCCGCCTACTTTCCAAGTGAAAAGGTGACTATTTTTAACAAATGACAATTCAAAATCACCCTTTTTGTTGTCAATAATGACTTTCGAGGGACGTTTTGAACTATCAGGCATTTCCTGATCTAAAACCAATTCTAATCTAATTGAAACCCATTGTCCGTTGGGGTCATGAAACGAAATACTGCGTTTAAGCAACTCAGCGCCTGTTAACTCAGTTTCTTGAGCTTGAGTTGAAGTTTTAAACAGCAGTAGAAATGCCAATGATAAATAGAGAATTCGTTTCATAGTGTTAATTATTGTTGATTTTGAGGGCTTCGGGAAGTAAATGTAATAGATGTTCTTATTTTTGCAATTCGACTCGACATAAGTTAGCCTATGCACTTCCCTGATTGGAACCCATCATTCCTAGAACCAATTCTGGCCATTAGCATGCTTACGGTGGGTTTCAGTATCTATCATTTTGTTTCAATTTCCGAGAAAGTCAAAGCCCACTTCAGCAAAAAATACGGTATTATTAGAGGTAATACTAAGGCACAATGGTTTTACCGCTACTTAGGCTGCATGACCATTGGTGTTATCCCTGCGATCATATTGTTATTAATTTCGGGTAAAAACCCGGAGGCTTATGGAATCGCTTTTAAAAACAACGGAACCTCATTGGCTTGGATCCTTGGATTAGCTGTAATTATCATCCCAATGAATTTTTTTAATTCTAAAAAAGAGAAGAACCTAGCTTTCTACCCTAACGTAAGGGAGAAAGAATGGACAAAGGCCATGGTGGCTAAGAATGCCTTCACTTGGGTATCCTATCTTTTCGGCTATGAGTTAATGTTCAGAGGTTTGCTTCTATTTGCAACGATTCCATTACTAGGAGAATGGCCGGCTATTGTGCTTAATGCAGTATTATATGCTTTAGTACACGTACCTAAAAATCTTGAAGAAACCATTGGGGCCATACCACTAGGAATAATTCTTTGTTTAATTACCATTGGCACAGGAACCATTTGGGTAGCCTTTTTTGTACATGTAACTTTAGCGCTTTCCAATTTCTTTTTTTCACTGAAGCATCACCCTGACATGAAAGTTATTTAATGAGCAAAAAGATATTTATTACCGGAAGCACAGGTTTTATTGGACAGAAATTGACCTATACTTTGGCGGATCGTGGCTATAAAATAACCGCTTTGGTACGTTCAAAAGCAAAAGGAGATCAATTTAGTCATCCTAACATTGATACTATTGAGGGCGATCTTTTTAGCATTGATGCCTTAGAAAGAGGCATGGAGGGCTGCGATGAAGTATATCATCTGGCCGCGTTTGCAAGTGTTTGGGCAAAGGACGATACTTTCAGAAGAGTGAACATTGATGGAACACTCAACATCATAAATGCCGCAAAAAAGCAAGGGGTTAGCAAAACTTTGGTTACCTCTACAGCCGGAGTAATTGGTCCAGCTTTAGATGGACCGGTGAATGAAGAAACCCCAAGACAAGTCGATTTTTTTACTGAATACGAAAGTACCAAACACGAATCAGAAGAGCAGATTAGGGCCTTTGCTGCCCAAGGACAACATATAGTCATTGTGAATCCAACGCGTGTATATGGCCCTGGGCCGCTTAATGTAAGTAACTCGGTAACTAAATTAGTAAAGCAATACATTGAGGGGAAATGGAAATTTATGCCTGGAGATGGCCATAGTACGGGTAACTATGTTTATGTCGATGACGTCATAAACGGACATATCTTAGCCATGGAAAAAGGTCGATCTGGGGAACGGTATTTATTAGGAGGAGATGACGCTACTTACCACGAACTCTTTGACACAATAGCGGAATTAGGCGGACAGAAATATAAGCTTTACAAAATGCCTTTAGGTGTAATGCTCACTTTTGGTAAAGTTCAATTATTTTTGGCCGATAACTTTGGTCGCCAACCTATGATCACTCCGGGTTGGGTAAAGAAATACCTTTATAAATGGAGTGTTTCAAGCGATAAAGCCCGAACTGAATTGGGTTATGAAATCACACCTCTGAAAACTGGCATACAACAAACCATTAATTGGTTGAGAACTGAAAATAAATGACAACAAAGAAGAAATTCACACTAGTTACAGGCTCAAGTAATGGTATTGGTCGTGCTTTAGCAGAAAACTGTGCTTCAAGAGGATTCAATGTGCTTTTGGTGGCATTACCTGAACCTAAATTAAACGAAGTAACTAAAGCCTTAAAACAAAAGTATCCCAATCAAGAATTCCATTCATTCGGTACTAACCTTATGGAAGAAGGAAGCCCAAAGACTGTTCATGATTGGTGCGAAAGCAATGGGTTTGAAATAGATATTCTTGTCAATAATGCGGGATTAGGTAATGCGGGAGCTTTTCTTTCTATGTCTCCTAACTTCTATTTTGGACAAATGCAGTTGAACATGGTCTCCTTAGTGCTGCTTACGTACCATTTTTTGCCTAGCCTTCAAAAATTTGACAAAGCCTATATTCTAAATGTAGGGAGTATGGCTTCATTTTATGATATTCCCTACAAAGGGATTTATGCTGCGAGCAAACAATTCGTAAGGTCGTTCTCTAACTCATTGAGATATGAATTGAAAGATGGGCCAGTAAAAATTTCTTTGTTATGCCCTGCAGCCGTACTCACCAATCCTGATGTTATTATTCGTGATCGAGAGATGGGTTTGGCATCTAAGCTTACCCAGCAAACTCCCGATCAAGTAGCAGAATATGCAATGAGTAGAATGTTTAAAGGTAAAGCCGTTTCAATCCCGGGTATTTTTCCCAAGTTCTATAAAGGCCTCGGTTATATTCTTCCGCAAAAAATGCAATTGAGAATGTTGGCAAATGCCTTTATCAAACAGACCAGATAAATGGCCATAAAAAAGGAGGCCTAAACCTCCTCTTCCAATTATTAACTATTGATTGGTTAATTTTTCAGCATGTATTTGGCAAAATCTCTACCATTGATATCTGTATATTTTGTGTCAATGTCCCCTCTGACGTAGAGGTCTTTAACATCAAAATCGCCTCGAACTTCGGTGTATTTCATATCCAGTGATCTTTCGAACCTAGCGGAAGCAAAGCTGACACCGCTCCTGAACTTAGAATATTTAAATATGGCATCTTCATCAAATTTAGTGTTTGCAAAATTTGCAACCTCTGAAAACTCAGCATATTTAAAGGTACTTTCTTCTTCGAAAGAGGAGCCTTCGAAAGAAGCATCTCTCCCAAATTCCGAATACTTGAACATGGCATCTCTTTGGAAGCTGCAGTTTTTAAACATTACATCATTTTCAAAATCTGCGGTAAAAGTGTATTCAGAGCGATCGTCATGATAATAAGCGATCACATGATCTTTGAAGGTAACATTCTCGAAGCTGATCTTACTCTCTATTAATTCATTGACTGTATTATCGCCATTACTTTTCCACCAGCTTCTTCTGCGCGGTAAATCTGGTAGTTTTTCATCCATAAAAGTAAAATCCAACACACCTGTAACAGTGACATTTTCGTACTTAATTTCCTTCCCCTTTTTAAGCGCTTCCATAATATCTGAAGCCTTCACTGTAGTTTGAGCTTGAGCACTAAAAGCGAAAATTGATAAAACTGTGAGAAGGAGTAATCTTGATTTGACCGAGGTTCTTAAATTTTTCATTTTGTTGATTTTTGAGTTTTTGACCTTGTTGTATAGACTGCCAAAATAGAAATTCGTTACAGCTACGCTGTATAGATGACATAAAAAGTGTTGAGGTTGCATATCAGCAGACCTATTTAAAATAAAAAAGCCGTTGACCTAATGATCAACGGCTTCAAATACTTTAAGATATGATATTACATACTTTTCTCTGTGTTCAGAATAACAACGCCAGTCGCTTCAAAAGCCAATTCATCTTTGTCTTCAGTGATGGTGGCAATTTCTTCAACACTCTTTCCAGCATCTTCAGCATAATGCTTTAAAGTTGCAATGTCAGTTTTGGTTCTTTTCACTTTACCTTCAATGATCGCTCTATTGCCTTCCATTCCTTCTTTAGGTACGAAAAACGCATAATCCTTAAAAGTAACTCTCATTTCCTCTCCAGAAGGAAGGACTAAATTCATCCAACAACCCTTCATTGCACAAGTAGCTGTGATTTCACCTTCTACCTTAACGAAAACCGAATCTTGCGTATTCAGTTGAGTGAGCATATCGTCAACAGAAATGATATTCTCATTGTTGATTTCGGCACCGTAATAACCTACAACTTCTGTTTCGCTCCAAACTTTCTCTTTAGTAGAGCACGCGAATACGATAAGGGCCAAGGCTAAAAAATAAAGCTTTTTCATGATTTTAATTTTTTTCTAAAGTTACTCAGTGTATTCTTCAATCAAAAAAAACTAAGCCTTTGACGGCACTAATAATTTTCGAACATCAATCTCCAAAGCCTCCGCAATTTTATAAAGGATCGGAATGCTAGGTTGGGTCTTATTGTTTACATAGTTGGTGGTAACTACATAGCTCTTACCAATTTGTTCAGCAAGCCATGCCTGACTTCTCCCCTGATCCTTCAGGACTATTTTAATATTATTCATCTGATTGAGGTTTTTCGGAATTCAGAGAACTCCTCTTGCAATTTGCGCACAGAATTTGTCAATTCCACAATACTTTTAGATAAATCTGGCTCCTCAGGTGTTGAATGGCTAACATTCGTTAGGAAGAGGCATCCATTTCCTCGCATAAGCCATTCTGCAGACAACAAATCCCCCTCAAAAGTAATGGCTAAAATCTTTTCTAAAATAGCCCCGCTTGGATAACTCCTTCTCCCTTTAGGGTTAACTATATTAAAAACTACCGAGGTAGACACATCTATTCTCTTTGCAAAAGAGTTTTCTGTGTCTTTCAAAAACAAGATCAATTCTTGAATTCGATCATTAATTGTCATGATTTAGCTGTATTAAAAGGTAGTTTCTACTTTAATGCTTTGAAGAAACTACTAAATCATTCAGCATCAAAATTCATTAATAAGTATTGAAGGGAAAGCATAAAACCAATGATTTGCGCATAGGTTTACTATTTTTGCGTTTGATTGTTTGCCATGACCCAATTTGCTCAACTCATTGCTGGAATCTTTTTGATCTCATTCCTCAGTTTGGAGGTTCCTAAGCGTGCTTTTAGGTTATATGAAAAAGGAGATATCGAAAAGACAGTTGAAGCCTTGGATAAATCTTTGGAAAAAGACCAACTGAATCCAGCAGCAAATTATTTGTATGCTACTCTTTTTGTCGATACAGTTTTCAAAAGATACAATATAGATTCTGCTTTCATTTTTGTGAACCGTGGCATCGGCAATATAAAAAAGGTGAAAGAGCCAAAGGACGTAGCAGACCTGAAAGAGGTTGGCGTTGATTCAGCTTCGCTAGAAGTTTTAAAAGATAGAATCGATGCCTTGAAATTTGAGGTCATCAAATCACAGCATACCATTACTGATTATAATTGGTTTCTAGAAATGCACTTTGATTCGAAACAAATTATTGAAGCTATAGAGCTGCGCGATCGAATCGCTTTTGAGGGTGCTGCTAAAATTGATTCATGGCAATCTTACCTAGCTTTTATTACCCAATACCCTCGTGCCAAGGACTTTACCGAAGCCAATTATCGGTATGGAAAATTGCTTTATGAGGCTAAAACCGCGGATGGCAAACTCAAAAGCTTAACTTCATTTTTAGAGGAATATCCCGAAACACCTTACCACGATTTAGTAGTTGAAAAGATTTATGAAATTGAAACGGCCATCAATTCAATAGCTTCGTACACGGACTTCCTAAGAAAGTACCCTAATGAAAAGTTGCTCCAAAAATCAATTCCCAGATTGTATCATCTTTTTAAAGAGAAATTCCCTTCGTCCAATTTCTTTGATCAGTTTAAAGTTGAGGCTGGCATAGATTCTTTAAGAGAGGTTGAAAAGTTATCTAAGGGCTTTTTGCTTCCAAAATTGGAGGATGGCCAAATCAATTTTGTGAATCAATTAGGCGATTTGGTAGTAAAAAGCAGTTTTAGCGAAGTAAATGCAGATTGCAAATGCAATGCACAAATCAATGACTTTATACTCGGAAAAAAGGATAGTATATCGCAGCTCATCGCTAGAAATGGTACGGTCATTTTTGAAGGCGATTTTGATACAGCCAATGATTTAGGATTTGGATTTATCTCAATTAAAAATGAATTAGGTGAACGACTTCTCTTCAAAACGGGTGAAGTAATTCTTGACCAGTATTTCGAGGAAATTAGCATCCTGAATGAACATTTTATCAGAACTAAAAAAAACAGTTTTTATGGACTTACCACAATCAACAAGCGTACTATTTTAGAAAATGAATATGCTTTAATTGATACGCTTGGCCAATTTATTTTACTTCAAAAAGAAGAAGGCATCAGTTTAGTCAAATCAGATTTTCTTTTTCCCGCAATTGATGGGGAATCCGTTTTTCCAAGCTTCATTTATGACGAGGTAGAAGAATTAGAAAACGGTGATTTTTTAGTTTTCAGAAATAGCCAAGAAGCATTGTTAGATAAAAACCTCGAGATCAAGGTGCCATTCGGAGATTACGAAATTTACCCTAAATCCTATGGCTGGCAAATTAAAGGGCAAGACGGCATTAAAATAAATCACGACAAAAACCCAGTGATTAAAAACTTCACTTTCGAAAAGCTTGTCGAGAACGACCGTTGGTTGGGTGTCAAGCAGAACAACCAATGGGTATTGATCGATCAAACCGGAAATACACCTCCAAGCACTAACTATGACAGCCTTGGCCTTTGGGGCGAAAATTTAGTGATGTTGAAAAAAGGCCGGCTTACGGTTGCCCAATTTGCTAATGGCAAACAAATGGCGATTGATAAGGGCTGGGAGGCAAAAGTTTTAATTCCTCAGAATTACATCAGTTCTGGTAATAAAGCGGAATTCGACTTTCTAATGCTTTCCAACAAAAAAAAAGTGAGGAAAATCTATAACAGCTTTGGCCGTGAGATTTTAAATACTATCTATGACGAAGTAGTTGCACTAGACCCAAATCTTTTACGACTCCAAAAACGCAATGCTGCGCTTGCCGATAGCACAGGAAATTATGTGTTGAAATTTATCTATGACGGAATTGGCAGCAATGTCAATGGTTATGTCAGCACTTTGGACAAGGGTAAAGTAGGCTTAATTAATACTGAAAAAGGCATCAACATCACTCCTACTTACGACAAACTTATTGAGGCGTATAGTGACAGTATTCTGATAGCCACCAAAGGCAAAAGCAAAGGATTTATCAACACAGCCAATAAGCAGCTAAGTGCATTTGATTATGACGAAATTCAATTTTTCACGAAAGAAGTGGCTTTGGCAAGAATAGAAAGTGAGTGGTTCCTTCATAGAATTGAAGATGAATCTCTGTTGGTAGAAGGCATTCTCGATTTCGAAATATTAAATACTGACTCTAAGGAGAAAAGCTTACTCATTACCACAGAAAGTGGCAAAGGCATTTATAGTAGTACACAAAAGGAGTTAATACCCGCCACTTATTCAGACATCAGAATTTTAGGAACAGCTGAATACCCAATCTATTTTGCTGTTAAAATTGTTAAGGAAGCCAATATTTATGTTGTCATTTACTTCGATAAAAATGGTAACAAACTTTTCACACAAACTTTTAAGCAAGAAGAATATTTTAAAATAGCTTGCCCATCGAATTGAAAATTTACGCAATGAAAAAGCAATCTTATTTATTGATCATCATTCTATTTTTAGCCACTACTGGAGTTTTTGGCCAGCAAATCACCGAAAAGCCAAAATTGGTTGTAGGAATTGTGGTGGATCAAATGAAACAAGAGTACCTCACTCGCTTCTATGATAATTTTGGAAAAGGAGGTTTTAAGCGCTTGGTCGAAGAGGGTTTTATGGCCAGAAATGCGCATTATAACTATGCATCAACAAGCACAGGCCCTGGCCACGCTTCGATTTACACAGGTACAACACCTTCGGTTCACGGTATTGTGGAAAACAACTGGTACAGTCGTTTACTTAAAAGAAGTGTCTATTGTGCAGAAGATACTGCGGCAAGGGCTGTTGGAGGTTCCGTTTCCGCAGGGCAAATCTCTCCTCGCAATTTGTATGCTTCTACAATCACTGACGAATTAAAGCTTTACACTCAAAAGAGAGGTAAAGTAATCGCTATGTCCATCAAAGATCGTGGGTCA
>JBLIKG010000038.1:0-13049 GCA_047636255.1 Roseivirga sp.
AGTGTTAAATCTTGGGCCTGGATTGAGTTGAATCCCACTAGGGCCAACATGAATGTGAATAGTATGGCTTTTTTCATAGTTATAGTGTTTACATTATTCTAAACCCCACCTCTCCTTTTTTTGATCTCACTTTTGGTCACATCGTTGATTCATCTATTTGAATTGTAAAAAATAGGAGTTGAATTGTAGCATCACTTTATTTCGATAATTAGAAAAATAAGCCATGCCTTTTTTAACTTGAAGGGCCAATCCGAAATGCATGAGCAAACGAGCACTGACCAAGTATTTACAAAGTCTTAAAAAAGCCGATTTAGAAACTCAGGTTTTAGAATTATATGATAAGTTCAAGCCGGTTCGCGACTATTATAATTTCGTTTTCAACCCTAAAGAAGAGAAGCTTATTGAGGACGCGAAGTTCAAAATAAGTAAAGAGTATTTTCCCGCTACAAAGCGCAAACCTAAAGCAAGACGATCCATTGCGCAAAAATCCATAAAGCACTTTAAAGATTTAGAACTAGACCCTTCGCTCCTCGCTGACTTAATGCTTTTTAATATTGAAGCCACCCTCCGATTCAATGCCCTTAAAGAAATTAAGCAAGAATCCTTTTTCAAGAGTGTTTTCAATTCATTTGATGAAGCGGTTGACTTTATTGTTGCCAATGGTTTGAAGCCCATTCTCTGGCAAAGATTGAATACCATTTTAGATGAAGTGGAAATTCAACACTGGTTTAATGCAGAAGCTTTTGAACGGAAGCTGGCTGAACTAGACCTATAAGGTTTTGATAACTTTATAGGTCTAAAGTCCGATTCTAAAACAAAGCCGAAACCTGTACTCTGCCTAAATGGACAATCGGGTTTCCTTCAGATTTTCGGGCATCGTAGCGAAGGAGTAATTGCAGGCCATTGCCTAACTTATGTTGCCAGTTGATATTCCAAGTAAGGTTACGGCCTGGTCTTAGCGCTTCTAGCAATTCGTAGCCTGTCGGTGAGTTCTCTTCCCCTTCAAAATCGATATTGATGTATTTAAAGCTTGCGCTTAAAGTGGTTTTGGTTGCTTTCGAAAAACGGCTATCAATCGAAAATTCATTGATTGAAGACTTTTCTGTGCTGGCTTCGGTAAAGACATTTTGCTTATCCTTGAGCGCATAACTGGTCGTAATGCGGAAATAGTTATTGGGCTGCCAAGAAATGGCGGGCTGATAGGTTTTAATATCAATCAAATAATTGCGCTGGGTGAGCACATCGGAACTGCTGGCCTTTTGGCCTGAGGTATGCGTCAAATCCCAATTGACCCTATTATTCAGGTTCCAACGAATATGGGCTCTGACTTCATCACTATTAATGCTTTCAAAACCGTTGAGCAACAATTGCTTATTCTCCAATTGAGCGATACCCAAATCGGCTGCAAATGCAGCTCTCGACTGATTAAAAAACAAAGTTGAGCGTAACGCCTCTTTCGAAGAAAGAATTAGATCATCGTCTACTCCAATAGGCCAAAGCCGATTAGCCAAGTTGTCATTTGTGATTTTTGAGTTCACAGAATAAGAACTTGTGTTGGTTAACCGCGCCAACAGCTTTTTGATGCCCCCTTCAGCAAACCATTCACTTGGTGTTTTTAACCTGAGTCGGTAGCTGATATTGGTATTGAATGCTTCTTCGTAAGTGTCCGTGGGCACAAATATTTTTGCATAATTCTTTTCATCAGGGTTGATGGCAATGTAAAACTCGTTCAAGTCTTGAACGCCATCACCGTTATCGTCTCGCCAAGTATGAGTGCCCTCCCCGGTAGCGACTTGAATAAAGATAAACTCTCTTCTCAACTCACGGCTATTGGCAAGGTTATAAGACAATTCCGACTGAATGGAACGCTCGAAAAAATCACCTCGCCAATCCAATCGGCCCATCACGGTTTTATCGTTTCGATCCTCTCCTGTCTTGTTCAAGTTTTCGAGGTTTCGGTAAGTAAAAATTACATTCAGGTTCTGGGTTTCATTGATTGAAGTATTGAAAAAAGCACTCCAGGTTTCAGATTCATTATTATCAATCAACTCCCCATTAAATGGCGTTCTGTCTTTCCTCAATTGATATTCAATGCCATAAGTGGTGGTCAGGCTTTCTTGATTTTTAAGGTAAAAACTATGCGCCTCGAAATTCATGGCAGAGCGCACTACTTGGCTATTGAGGTTATTGGTGACTTCATTGCGATCAACCTGATATTTATAGCCTGGAATCAACCATTTTGAACGAATAGAAAGATCTATGGCTAGTCGTTTCCACGAAGAACTGATAAGGTTCTGATCATTATTCATTAAAAAGGCATCTACTTTTAATCGAAAAAAGCCCAACTCTTTTGTTCCTTTAAAGTATTGTTGAAAGCCATCTACTGCCTCACCGCGCTTTCTTCTTACCAATTTATACTCAATATTATTTAGCCCATCTTTTTGTAAAGAGACATTACTATTGAAAATATTCTCGCTGAATTTTTCAGTAAAATCATTAGGATTGAAACTCCAATCACGGTCGAACTCTATGTAACGCACTCGATCAATGAATGAAAAAGCATCGTCATTGTGTTCATAAGATGCTCCAGCATTGAATTTATAAGATTCTAATCCTTTGACAGGGCGATCTTTCACTTCGTAAATCAGTTTATAAGCTTTACCCCGATCGTCATCCGCATCTAGTTCTGAAAAGAGGTTCAAGTCATTTTTTGAAAAAGCCACTTCGGCACTGATTTGATCATATTGATTGAGCTTAGCACCTGCACCAAGCGTTACCATCTGCTTTTGGTTTGGGGCATTGAGCAAGGAAACGGGTTCATAATTGCCTTGTAGTTGCCCATTTATAGGGGCAGTCCATCTGTAGATTCTGCCATTGGTGGTGGAATTGGTTATTCTATAATTTCCATTGCCTTGCCCTACTTCGCTAAACTGTACATTGAAGAAAGCACTGTCAGGATTCGTAGAGTATTGAAAAATCTCATAGTCATTCCCCAAATCATCTTGGTCAATGGTTTTCCTATATAAAATAAAGTCAGGCATATATTCAATGCTATCGACTCGACTGGTGACTGCTTGATTTAAGTTATCTCCAGCATCGGCCAAAATGAACTTCTCATCCAAACTTAAATCAAAGGCTAAAGGCTGATTTCGGTTGTCTTTTTCTCCATAATAATTGAAAGAGAAGTTGAGTTTATCATTCGTTTGGTAATGACTGGCTTGAAAAATAGATCGTGCATAATTCTGATCAGAGAATTCAAAATCGATCCGAATCCTAGAAAACTGAGTAATCAGCACCCTATTGGTAAAAGTAACTTCGCCTAAATTGTAATCGATGATATAGTCATTATCGAAACCCCTGGTCAATTCTACGCCATCCACAAAGACCTTCTCTGAACCAGCGATGACTATGATAAAACGCTCATTATTAGGGCCGCGGACTCGGTACGGGCCAAGTACGCCTTCAATCGGATCTACATTAATAGAAGCAAAGCGACCTTTGGCCACAGAAGCAGCCACGGTAGTTTCGGCTTTGAAGCCATTCGATAAGGTATAATTGGTTTTAAACTGTGCCCCTTGCACGTTTTTGTAATAGCGCAGAAAGTTAGAAGCTCCATTTTTCAGTACTACATCCCCAGCCGTCAGCGACCAATCATCGTTGTACAATTGAATGTAGATATTATCGAAATCCTGCAGTTGCTGTGTGTTTCCTTCAGGTTGAAAAGGCACATTGCGATCAGAAATGACTGCACGCAAATTTACCGTTTCAGACAATTGCCCTTCCATTTGAAGGTTCAATGAAGAATTCACAAAAACATCCTGCCGGTTCCCAAAAGAAATACCTCGGGTAATACTTCCTGTCTTCTGAATATTTTGGGTTGAAAAAGCCTCTTCTCGTTTTGGCAGTGCTAATGTTTGTTGATAGCGGATGGCATCTTTGAACAACGCGGTTGAATCGTAAATGGCCAGTGTCTTATTGGCGCGCTTAGAATGCAAATCATAAGGCAAAGTGCGAAAACAAACCAATACTGAATCTAAGCTCGAAGAAGTGATTTTAATCTGATTGGTATTGAGCGTAAACTCAAAAGGAATATCGGATTGATTTTCTATGCGAATAGACTCAGGAATAGCGGTGAGTGAATCAAGCACTACTGGCTTGCCGTCAGTTTTTATCCATTTGCATTGGTCATTCCCCTGCGCCTTTAATAGCGGAGAGAGAAAGAGCAAAAAGATGAAAACACAAAAGCCACGTTGCACAATTAATCTGTTAATGGAAACTCTATAAAGAATGTGGTACCGACACCCGTTTCCGTTTCGAACCATATACTCCCTCCGGCATGTTCTACCCCACGTTTGGCGATGGCGAGGCCTATACCAGAGCCTTCTACCTTAGTGCTAAATTTAGGGATAAATATCTTGTCTCGGATATCATCGGGAATTCCAGCTCCATTGTCCTTAACGCTGATTCTTGCCTTAGAATGGGTCTCCTCTAATTGGATTTCGAGTTTTGGTGTTTCCCCTTCGGGCATGGCCTGAATCGCATTCAAGATAAGGTTGTTGAAAATTCTCCCTAGTAAGTTGGTGTCTCCTTCCACCCAAACTGGGTTTCTAGGGATATTCGGATTAATCTCGACATTATCCGCTTTGAAGAGTCGAACTACCTTTCGAAGCGCATCTGCAATATCCAATCGCTCGTTCCTTGGTATCGGCATTTTTGCGAAGGAAGAAAATGAAGTGGCAATATCACTGAGTGATTCTATTTGATTGAGCAGGCTATCGAGCGGCTTATTGAAATCCTGATTTAAGTCTTTTCCTTCGGTTAAAATCCTTTTTAAGTGCTGAAGCTTCAACTTCATAGGTGTAAGTGGATTCTTGATTTCATGCGCCACTTGCTGAGCCATTTCGCGCCAAGCACTCTCTTTTTCGCTCATGGCCAATTCCTTCTTACTCCGCTCTAAGTTGACGAGCATTCGATTATACTCGCGCACCATAAGACCTATTTCGTCTTCAGCATTCCACTCCAATGGCTGATTAATATTCGAAAATGTGGTCGCCTTAATGCGTTGGGTGAGGTACTTAAATGGATAAGTAATAATCCTTGACGCCAAGAAAGAAAGCAATACAAAAACGATGAATATAAAAGTAAAAGCATTGAGAATGTTTGAAATAATATCGGTCTGTTGTCTTTTAAGCTGCGCTTCCGATTCGAAAAATGGCATACTCAAAATTCCTAATAACTCATTGTCTTGCTCAGAACGTACGCCCACATAAGTTGATTGATAAACCAGCTCACCTACTCTTTCCTCATAAAGCCTTTCACTCGATCTATTTTCAATGATTTCTGCCATTGCCCTTGGACTCGCATATGTCGAAAGTACTTGGTTCTCAAAAATCATCCGTTGGTTGGTAGCAATCAATACCCCGTCCTTGTTAAACAGGTTAATATCCGCCCTAGAATATTGACTAATCTCAGCCACCCGATTTTCAAGGCTTTCATTGTTTTCATTTTGGGCCGAAAGAAACTCTTCTAAGGTAGATGTCAAGTTTCTGCCTGCGCTTGCTGCTACTTCTAAATAATTGTCCTCTATATTCCGCTTCACTGTATTGTTCACTAATCGTAAAACGACAATACTGACGATGATTAATGGTAAGAAAAATGCGAAATTCAAGAGGATTTGTACTTTCGCGGCTATCGTTACCGTACTCTTTTTCAGGTTATAGAAGATTGCGCTGGCCAGAAATATCAAGATGATCATGGCTACCGCGAAAAGGAAAAACAGCGAGAAGTTAGTGATTATGAACCGCAGCGGGTACAGCGGACTACTGACCACAAAAAATTCGTTGGTATCTCGCCCTTGAATTGCCAAGTGATTGTAATCGTTCAGTTCAATACCAGAAGTAAAGATTTCTGGTCTATTCTGCCAATTCAGCGGAAAGTCCCTTTCATAATTAAAATCACCAATACTAGAACTGATTTGCCCATTCTGAAATATGGCATAATCAAAATGATTGACCTCTGAGATTTTACTGGCTTCATCAAAAAGTAGACGAGGCAAAATGCTGTTATTGAGTTGTTCCTTCTTGTCTAATTTAATAATGATATGCCCTATAATCGTATCGTAGCGCTTGATATCAATGAACAAATAATACTGATTGCTCACCGAAGGAAACTGAAAACTCACAAAGTATAAGCCCTTATGCTCTGTGGCCAGTTGATCTTGAGCATAGAGCCTTGCGTATACAGAAAACTCCGTTGCAGCAGCATTAGAAATGGACTTACCTGAGCCATTGAACAACAAAACCTCGATGTCATATTTATCGAAATATTCCCCTAAATAAGACCGTCTTATTCGCTGCCGAATCAATTGTTTTGACGAAAACAGATTCGAAATATTCGTTTGAATCAGAATATCCTTTTCAATACTAGATTTGGCTTCAGATAGTAAAAACTCAGCAGTGAGGTCGTTGTCAGTCAGTAGTTCCGTAGCCAGGCTAATTTTATCCTGTCTGTCCACCTTTTTGATGTCCTCATTCAAAACGAGCGTACTTACCAAGGCGACAACAAACGAAGCGGTAAAGAAATAAAGGAATGTACTGTAACTCAGTTTATTGATCTCATCGGGAAATTTGAGACGGATGATTAAAGCGAGATAGACAAGGTAAAGGCACAGATAAACAAAGAGACCAATTCCTGAGAAATATGCCATTAGCCCTGAGCCTACGAACGCAACAATCAAAAAAATCCTCAAGAGTCCTTTCCTCTCAGATTCCATACAGCGAGAAGCTGCCAATTGAGTGGTTAAAAAGAATACAATACCCTCAATGAACAGGACTAGGTAATTGATGAGCTTGAAAATATTGAGCGAGTTATCTTTTGATATATCCAGCTCCCACTGCGAGTTTCTAAGGGTTGATTGCAGTTCTATAGTGATGTAGAAAAACGACAGGAATGATAGCACCAAGATTACAGCCAATCCCCAGTCATTCCATCTTAACTGAGCATTTGGACTATAGAATAATCGGAAAGCATAAGCTACCAAGATCAACAGACAAATCTGGTTTAAAAGCAAATCACCTATGGAAGGCTCGATTATACTGGCCGCGAAGTGAATTGGATCAAACAAGCCATAAGGCCGCACGCTATACGGAAAAGAGAAACGGATCATTAGGGCCCTTAATATCAGAAGCATCAATGCCATTAACCCTATGGCTAAAAATGGCTTTCCTAGTTGATTGAGTAAGCCACTATAAAAGAACATGGCCCTTACAAAAAAGAAAATGGCCAAGACAAAGAGCATAACAATAACAGATGAATAGATGGGGTAATCGATCTTCATCAGATCACTTCCTATAAATGAAAAGAGGTAAATACCTTGCGGAGATTTTATCTGACTGTCACCATCACGGGTGGGATCAAAACTTATGTTATAACTTGATTTACCAAATACCTTTGAATTGAGCCCAGTCTTTACAAAATCCTCGGTGACTGGCACAGCCGACTTAAGCGTAAGGAAACCGTAAATTTCTACAAGCCGGTTTTGAGAAGTATTGATTACGTTCCGTTTGACAATGAATTGATCTTCATTGATTTCTAAAAACTTGTAAAAATAGCTCCCTTCTAAGGTGCCATATTTGGGTACAAAGCGATTCGTAGACCAGTAAATGATTTCTCCATTTTCATAAACAAAGAAGGCATACTCGTCAGAGGTCGAAAGCCGATTAAAAAGGCGATTAAGATCAACCACTGTTGTACTCGAAACTTCTTTGGTTTTGCTGTCTAAAATGGATAGCTCTGAGGCAATATTGGTAGAGATTGTCTCCTGAGGAGAAACTCTCCTTTTCTGATCTGAAAAAACAATCTCATCGATTACTAATGTCACCAAAAGTAAAATTAGGCATAGGATTAAATGCTTATGAGTATTGAATCTTGAATGCAGCGTTGACAATAGACTAATCTTACTTTATGAACAGGTTCAAAGTACTAATTATTTTGTTTGTGATCTATAAAAGCACAAAACTAATGATTGAAGTAAAGCATGAACCAAGCCAAACTTCAAGGAATGAGAACCTATTGCAAACTGCAAAATTCAATTACCAGAAAAGACGAGAGTAGTGAAGGAAACTGATTTATCGTCAGGTAAATTATTCTTCTTTATAGGTTAAGCCCCCAAAAGCGTATAAATAAAGGATTCTGGAGTACCTGAACATAATCGGGTAGAGCAAAATTACTTCTGAGATGATGGCGATTAAGTAGGTGTTTTCCGTTGCTCCTTCAATGGTGTGGTAAATAATAAAGGCACTGACCAAAAATAACCCTACAGACATGGCATAACTGATGTACATGGCGCCATCGAAAAAACGAGGCTCTCTTTCAAAATTCACATCGCAATGCGGGCAATTCTTATTCATGTTCATCATCTTTTTGAGATGATAAGGGTGTGCATCGAATAAATTACCGTGGTGACATTGTGGGCACTTACCCAAGAGTATGGCCGAAAGCTTTGATTTTTTTCCCATTCTTCTTGCTTGTTCTGTACCAAAAGTATCCTATAACTCCAAAAAGCAGGTACGGTGCTACAAAGAGGTACATTATGCCTAAATTCAGATTAGAGGCCATTGAGGTATCTCCGGCAGCAACCGTAGATTCTACTGCTCCTCTGCACATAGCACATTGTGCATTTGAGATAAGGCTAAAAACGAATAGAAAACAACCGGTGAAAATTACTGCTCTGAATCTTTTCATAACATTACAAATTTAGCAATGGCTTTCGTGTTTACACACTAAAAGGTATAATAAGGACTGATCATTAAATAAACAATCACTCCCGTGACGGATACATACAACCAAATGGGATAAGTAAACTTCACTATCTTTTTATGCTTATCGAAAAGACCTGACCAAGCATAATAGAATGCCAAAAGCACCAAGGGTACCACCCCTATTGATAGTAGAATATGACTAACCAAAAGAAAATAATACAGGTATCTTATTGAACCTTCCCCACCAAAGGGTGTAGAAGCTGCTGAAGCGTGATAAGTCACGTAACAAAGCAAAAACATAGCACCAAGCACTAGTGCAGAGGTATTCAGTTTTTTATGTAATTCAATTTTCTTTGCTTTTATAGCAATCAGCGCAAAAATCAAACATAAAGAAGTCAGCGTATTAATACCCCCAATGACGTGAGGAAGGCTATATACCCAATCGCCCAAATCTAACTTTTGGGGAAGTGAAAGCAATACTGCTACTGCCAGGGGAATCGCTATGGATAAGATTTTAATCCATAGCATTGATGTCTTTTCCTTTTTCGAAATCTCAGTCATTTTCTTTACTCTGAAGTATTCTTAACTCGAGAATTAACCTATCTGTTTCTTCTCTTTCCATAATATTATAATAGCCTCTGATTTTATTCTCAGCATCGACTAAAACTACTCTATTGTCCATCTCGGTCATTATCAAATCACAGCTTTTGAGAGACGACCAAGATACTGAATCCAATTCTTCAAATTTCCAAAATTGATCGTAAAAAGTGATTCTACGATTGTAGTTAGATATCGAATTAGCTTGAATTGAAGTGTTATTTAGATAGGTAGTTAACTTCATCTTAGGATTCTTGTAAAAGATATCCTGCACCTTTTCTAACTCTTCCAGTCTAGTCTTTAAAACGGGACCATCGGTCTCTTCGAACTGAATTATTTTAACCACACCCAATTCCAATCCGGCAGCCTTCACTATGTACTGTTCAGGGCTTCTATCAATACATGACACTTGTTCTAAAGTATCTATCACCCCGTTCGGGTAAAGGACTGGAATATCGAATTGATTCTTCCCGAAGCCTTTTAAGAAAAGAAAAATCAAAACGGGTAGAAGAATAAGAAGAAATAAGTAGATGCCTTTAGATTTCATTAATTCGAGTTTATAACAACAAAAAATCAGACTAATTACTCAGTCTGATTTTGCAATTCATTTATATGATTAGACCAATACTAGTGCGCATCGTCTACTTGTTCCGATCCTGCGGGTACGTAATCAACTGTACCACGGCTACTTTTCACCGCACCACCTTCTAAATTCACCAAGGCCACAATTAGCCAGATAATGAATAGCATTGGTAGAATTACTGAATAGATCAAGCCCTTTACTTCATGACCTAAGTGCATGAACTCACTTACGATGTAGAAAGCCTTAACAATAGTCAATCCTACGAAGATTACATTCCTTAGGGTTCCTGCATCCATATAGAACGCAAAAATATATTCTATAAAAGTTATTACAGCGAGGATTAACGCTACCTTCCAAATACCTCTGATTTTTTCTTTATCTAATGGTTGTACAACCACGTTTACTGTTTGTTCCATAGTTTTTTTGCTTTAGATCAAGTAGAAGAAGGTGAAAACGAATACCCATACCAAGTCTACAAAGTGCCAGTATAAACCGACTTTTTCTATCATTTCATAATGGCCTCTTTTTTCATACATGCCATTGGCTGCGTTAAAAAAGGTGATGATATTCAATACGACTCCTGATAATACGTGGAATCCGTGGAAACCGGTGATGAAGAAGAAAAGAGCTGCAAAAGCAGGAGGGCCATATTGGTTATAACCGAGGTTCGCACCAAAAATTTCTGCGTTCTCTACCCAACGTCCATTAACAAAAATATCTCCAATTGTTGCTACATCACCACCAGAGATAAAGTGAGACCATTCCCAAGCTTGACAGCTTAAGAAGGCAATACCACCTATAATGGTCCACAACATCCATTTTACAACACCATTTTTATCCATTCTATGGCCAGCCTCAACAGCCAAAACCATGGTCACAGAACTCAAAATTAGAATGAATGTCATTAGCCCAACAAAAATTAGTGGCAGCTCCACCCCATGGAATCCTGGGAAGGCATCATATACCTTTTCAGGAATTGGCCAATATTCATTTGAAAAAACGAAATCGCTCGGATCTCCCTTATAAGCTGGAGCACTCCATCTAAGGAATGCATACGTGATCAAAAGGCCTGAGAATGAGAAGGCATCTGAGAGTAGGAAAAACCACATCATGAGTTTTCCATAGCTCGCCCTAAAAGGCTCAACCCCACCTGACCATAAGCTTTTGTTACTGACTGTAGCCGTACTAGCCATTTTAATAGGTTCTAATTAATGGTTAAGTAATAAAAATATAAATAAGTAAATCCAAAGACCTCCTAAAAAATGCCAGAAGGTTGCACACATTTCCATGTTCAACATGTTCTTTGAATGTACCCTTATTCTCAAAGACGAAATTAACAGATATAATAGATAAATCACACCCGCAATCAAATGGAATCCATGTAATCCAGTAAAAATATACAAAAAGCTGCCTGCTGGGTTACCTACAAAGAAAACTCCAGCATCTACCATCTGCCCCCAGGCCATAAACTGACCGATAAGGAAAATGATACCTAAAATAAAAGTGATGATTAAACCAATCTTAACTTTCAAAAACTCATCCTTCTTCGCTGATAAATAAGCCCAGTGCATGGAAGCACTACTCAAAAGAATCACTACTGAGGTCGACCATAGTAGAGAAGGCATGTCGTACTCTAGCCAATTACCACTTGCTTGCCTTACAATATGTGCACTCGTAAAAGCAGCAAAAATCATAATCACGGTCACTAAGAACAACCACATCGCAAATTTCTTTGGATGCATTGACAATGGTTGTTCCACTGCTTGATCTACAAATTGATAGTTCTCTGTCATTATTTCACTATGTCCAATAAGTAAGCAATCTGCACGATCGGTAAGTAAAGAAAAGAACCGAACATGATGCGCAAGGCTGATTTCCTTGATTGATCACGCATTAACTTAATCGTCTGCGCTAAAAACAAAACTCCACAAATGGTGGCCACTACTCCTGAATTAATTCCGGTAATCCCAAAATACATTGGCAATAAGCCGAGAGGAATTAGGAACAGTGTATATGTCATTATTTGAAAAGCAGTTTTCATATCCTTCTCTCCTGCTATTGGAAGAAGTTTAAAACCTGCCTTTTTATAGTCTTCGTCTGCTACCCATGCAATAGCCCAAAAGTGAGGAAACTGCCAGATAAACTGAATTCCGAATATGATCATTGCTTCATGGCTGATTACTCCTGTAGCTGCTACCCAACCCAACAAAGGAGGCAAAGCTCCTGGAAAAGCGCCTACAAATACTGCAATAGGACCTACCCTTTTCAGCGGTGTATAAACGAAGCTGTAAAGAATCATCGAAAGAATTGCCAATCCTGTAGTCAATAGGTTTGTCCATTGAAAAAGGATTAGAATTCCTAGAAATGCCACGATACCGGCAAAAGTCATTGCCTCTTGCTTGGTTAATCTTTCGGTAGGTAATGGTCGGGATTGAGTCCTTTTCATCAAAAGATCATAATCCTTTTCCAAAACCTGATTGATGGTGCATGATGCTCCTGAAATCAACCAACCTCCAATAAACAGCATGATCAACTGAGCCCAATCTACCCTACCTCCCATGGCCAAAGAATAGCCAAAAGCAGAAGAAAAAGCCACTAGAAGTGAAAGTCTCATTTTCATTAGCTCTAAGTAGGCCTTAGCCTTAAGTGCTAACAAGCTACCGAACGTGAGATTTGTAGAATTACCTGATATCATTCAGCGGTATTTGACTTTAAATTTTTATTCCCAATAAGAAGTAAAACATAATATTGTACTCCTACAATTAAGGTTCCTAATAACAAATGAATTGGTTGAACAGCTGCCGGAACACCGAAGTAAGCCATTATCACTCCCGTCAAAATTTCTATTACCACAATGGCAAAGAGAAATCTTACTGGATTCTTTAGAATTGTCTCTTCCTTACTTCTGACAACAAGTTTTTGAACGATAAAAACATGCAAAACCAACAGCAAAATAGAATAGGATCTATGAATCTTGAATTCAATTCCTAAGTTTTCAATCCAACTCGCTCGAGCTAAATTTTCAGAAACAACATCAATAGCTTCCCTTACCTGTGTACCCAATACAACTTGAATTGTAGTAAGCGCCACACATAATACTAATAGCGAAT
>JBLIKG010000039.1:0-12916 GCA_047636255.1 Roseivirga sp.
TTTCAATCCCAAAATAAGCCGAAATCGTTTGTGCCCAAATTTGAGCCAATTGACTTCTTCTCGAATTATGAGTACAGATGAAATTAAGCTGAATGGGCAAGTCTTGATCCAGCCTAGATTGTACGAAATCCACCATGGCTTGAAGTAGTGGAAATCGTTCTTCATTAATTTCTTCAACCTTTAAATCTTTAATAAAAGTCTCAAGGTTTGGGTAGAAATTCTTTGACATTAAAATGAAGATTTAGCAACAGCCTGAACCAGGAGCACATGCATTTGCGCCTACAGCAGAGAGTCTGATTTTCGGTTTCTCTTGAGGTATTCCACATTGATCTTGTGCTAGGCAGGTTGTTTGTTTTGTGGTGAGAAGAAAGTGTTTTCCATCAAAATCTAGCCCGTATTTTCCGATGGTCGAGCCTTGATATTCTACTTCAATAGGTAGATCTTCAAGACCTAATATCTTCTCTGAAAGCTCTATGACATGCACTAATTTCTCTGGGTGTAACCTATGATCATAATCGTTTGCTTCCCAAAGTTGAAAGCTAATCACATCTTCTTTTCTCACCGTTCCACCACAATCAATAAAATGCTTAGAGATTTTACCCACTTCTGTAACATGAAAGTGATTAGGGACTAAATCACCATTTGGTAATTGAAAAGCGATGGTTTCAAGTCCTTTTAATTGGTTTTTTATTTCTGATAGGTTCATGATTGTAATATTTGAATTGTTTAGCAGCAACTGCCATTGATTTTTTTATTGAAAAATTGAGTGAAGGTTTCGAACATATCTTCCCAAGCCTTCTGGTCTATACAATAGCAAACAGATGTGCCATCCACGTTACCTTTGATAATACCTAAGGACTTTAATTCTTTTAAGTGTTGAGAGATAGTAGGTTGTGCCAGACCTATTTCATCTACTAAATCACCACAAACGCATGCATTGATTTTGAACAGATGCTGCAAAATGGCTACCCTTGCCGGATGGCCAACCGCTTTGGCTAAAAGTGCAATCTTATTTTGTTCGTCTGTAAAGAATTCGGTTTTGGTGACTCCCATGTCTTTAATTTGTTCATTGCAATATTACGATTAATAGATTTGGAAATCAAAATTCGTTGCAAAGAATTTTTAAGAACTATTGAGAAAGGCTGAACAATGCAGGTATCAAAGTAATGTGTAACCCTAATTTGGCCCTTCTTGCGTCATGGAAGGAAACGGTCGTTAATACTTTAACCATGGATGGCTGTATGAAAAGAATAAACCTGATTTTATGCACACTGCTTTTAATGCTGAGCTCCGAAGCATCGGAGGTAAGGAACTATATGGAAGTTAAAAGGCCCTTCGTTCCTCAGGGAAGGAAAACGGTCTTTACCACTTTTAAGCAGAGATAGCTGCATTAAACACATAAACCTAATTTCACGCACACTGCTTTTCATCCTGAGTGGAACGAAGGAACCAAAATACCTTCTGCGGTTAAAAATGATCTTTTGAACTAATTTATTAATCCTCCGAGAATTGCGCTAACCTAGCCTTAACGGCAATTTCATCTTGCTGAAGTTGAGCTTTCAGCTGCTCTACTGATTCGAACTTTTCTTCTTTTCGAATCATGTCGATAAACTCTAGGCTGATTTCGGAATCGTAAATATCATCACTGAAATCGAAGATATGTACCTCAACGGTTTTATCGTCTCCACCCACTGTTGGACGGTGGCCAATATTGAGCATTCCATCTCGCTTTTGATATTTATTACAAACCTTCACCGCATAAATTCCATCTGCAGGAATCAGTTTGTAAGTCTCTTTGATATGGATATTGGCAGTAGGATAACCAATAGTTCTTCCTAATTGCTTTCCATGAACTACCATGCCTGAGACTGAATAGGGACGACCAAGGTATTCATTGGCAGTTTTCACATCTCCTGTTTCTAATGCGCGTCTGATCTTAGTAGACGAAACACCAATCTCGTCAATATCAAGCCTTGGAATTTCTTCTACTTTAAAATCGTATTTAGGAGCGAATTCCTGCAAAGTCTGGATATTACCTTCTCTATTTTTTCCAAAATGATGATCGTAGCCAATGATCAATTTCTTGGTATGCACACGCTCATGAAGTATCACACGGATGTACTCTTCGCTCGACATTTGAGCAAATTCGTGCGTAAAGGGGATTTTCACGAGGTGATCTACCCCATATTTTTCGAGCAGCGTAGCTTTTTCCGGAAAAGTAGAAAGTAATTTCAGAGAAGGATCCCACGGTTTTAGCACCATTCTAGGATGAGGCCAGTACGTGATTACAACGGTTTCTCCATTGATTTCATCGGCAGCTTCGCGCAATCGTGCCAATATTTTTTGATGACCAAAATGCACTCCATCAAAAGTACCGCTGGTCACCACGCTATTACTTAGCTCTTCAATATTTTTTATTCCCAGGTGAATTTTCATTCTATTGAGTTCACGTAGTTGATTAAGTCTTCTAATTGCCAGGCTTCTTCAACCGAATAATCACCAATTTTAGTTCGTCTTAAGGCACTTAAATATGCACCAACCCCAAGTTTTTCTCCAAAATCATTTGCTAGGCTTCGGATATATGTGCCTTTGGAGCATACCACTCGGAAGTCAACCCTTGGTAAATCTAAGCCTACTATTTCAAATTCTGAAATGGTAATGAGCCTTGATTTCAATTCTACTGCTTCGCCTTTTCTGGCCATGTCATAGGCGCGCTTGCCATCTACTTTAATGGCAGAGAAGATCGGAGGGGTTTGGGCTATTTCCCCAATAAAATGCTTTGTGTTCTCATTGATCTGCTCCACTGAAAGATGACTTATGTCTTGCTGCGGAGTTGGTTCAGATTCAAGATCGTAACTCGCAGTGGTACTGCCAAGCATAAAACTGCCGGTATATTCCTTTACATCGGCCATATAGCCTTCTATTGTCTTGGTTTTTTTGCCAGTGCAGAGTATCAGTAAACCTGTGGCCAACGGATCTAGTGTTCCAGCATGACCAATTTTTTTAATCTTGATGTGGTGTCTGATTTTCTTGACCACTCCAAAGGATGTCCATTCGAACGGCTTATCTACCAGTATAACCTGACCGTTTAGAAAATTCTCTTGTTTTGATAAGGAGGGGTCGATCTCTAACGCTTTCGGCATTATAATATGGTATAGATTATGGCGCTTAAACCTACAATAAAGCAATAGTAGGCGAAGTATTTTAACTGACTTTTCTTTACTAATGCAATCATCCACTTACAAGCAACAAGACCTGCAAGGAATGCAGCAATAAAACCAGCAATCAAAAATGTACTGTCCGTTTGAGAAGCAGCTAAATCACCACTTAAAATATCTTTGGCCATTTTGCCCAAAATCAAAGGCACTACCATAAGGAAGGAGAATCTTGCTGCTTTTTCTCTATCAATTCCCAATAGTACCGCAGTAGAAATTGTAGCACCAGAGCGAGAAATCCCAGGGAGGATGGCAATGGCTTGTGAAATTCCAATGACGATTGCATTCGGCATTGAAACTACTTTATCTGTTCTTTTGGCTTTGTCTGCTAAAAAGAGCAAGCCAGCGGTAACAATTAACATAGAGCCGACTAATAATATTTGTCCACCAAAAAGTGTTTCGATTTGCTCATCAAATAGTACTCCAATGATCGCTGCAGGAATCATTGAGGCTACAATCTTTAATGAGTATTTGAAGGATTCATTGTTTTTGAATTGAAAGAGACCCTTGACAAGTTCTGCGATGTCTTTTCTGAAAATGACAATTGTACTCAAGGCTGTGGCCGCATGTAATACTACTGTAAGCAGAAGACTTTCTTGAGGCACACTCGTGTCTCCTAAAATGGTTTTTGCTAGTTCTAAATGACCGCTGCTACTTACTGGTAAAAATTCTGTCAATCCTTGGATAACCCCAAGGATGATGGCTTCGATTAAGGTCATTTAGCTGGTTTTTCCTTCTTGAAGATGGCGAAAAATTCAATCACGAAACCTGTAAGTATTACGATTGGCCCTAAAGTGAGTCCTAAAAATCCTTGTCCGTGTTGAGTGCTATCAAGCGACATGATGATAAAACCTAAAAGCAAAACGCCTAAGCCTATCAACATCCATTTATAGTTTTCTTTCCCGAAGGCGAAATTGTTTTTGTTTTCTGACATATCAATAAAGTTCGTCTAGCGACATTTTTAAATATTTATTCATGGCCCTATAAGTACTGATAAAAGCGATGAAGCTACCCAAAATGATCAGCAAGCCATACAAGGCTAAAATGTAAGTTTCTTCTTGAAGCTCTACCAATCGATCGATTTTGCTGTTTGCGAACTGAAGCAGCCCGTATAAAAGGAGAGAGGCAACTATGCCTGCAATGGCGCCATGAAACATCGATCTTTGTAAAAAAGGTCTTTTAATAAACCCGCTTGTCGCTCCAACCAATTGCATACTTCTGATCAAAAAGCGTTGAGAAAATAAGGCGAGTTTAATAGTACTGTTGATCAGCATAGTAACGATAATCAATAATATCACAGCGAAACTCAAAAGTACAAGACTGAGGTTTTTGAGATTTTTGTTAATGGAATCAACTAAGCTTTCTACATAAGTGACTTCGAAAACGCCACTGATACTTTCAAGGGATTTACTTAAGCTATCCAGTTTGATATTAGTTTGAAACTCTGGTGCAATATTCACGACTAAAGCATCGCGAAGTGGATTATCGCCAAGGAATTCGGAGAAGTCTTCTCCAGTATCTTGTATGAAATTTTTAGCTGCTTCTTCCTTCGATATGAATTTGATTTGTGGCTTTTCTTCCTTTTTAAGTACATAAGGACTGGTAGAAATGTCCAGTTGAATTCTGCTGCGCTGGTTTTCGGAGATGTTCTTCTTGAGGTAAACCTGAAGTTCAATATTTTCTTGAATGTTCGAAGTAAGCTTATTGGTGTGGAGCAGTAAAATACCGAATAATCCCACAACGAATAGGGCCAAGGCCACGCTGAATATAACAGTGCCGTACTGATAAGCACCTACTTTTTTCTTTTTTCTAACTTTCTTTTCTGGCTTGTTCACGCTTATTAAACTTGGTCAAAAATAGCAATTTATTCCTTCTCAGAACTGCCAAAACGGGTTAATATTATTTAATCTCTGTCTATTAGCTTCTACTTATTGCTCAGGCAAGATTAGATTTTAATTACTTTATCCTCAGCAATCACAAAGGCTTGGTCTTCTTTTTTCAATGAAACCTTGGATGTGCCCGTGAAATGGCCAAATGCAGGGAGTAATCCACTTTTTTCTCCAAACCAAAAGCAAGGTAGGCTTAAGTTTTGCCTTCCTTTTCCGCTGAGCTTAATGGCTGGATGAATATGGCCAGCAAGATTATATAACTCACTTTCCTCTGGAATATGGCTTAAATAGAAAGGTGCTATGGTTAGATGATCACAAACCTCCATATTCGTTATGGCATATCTTTCGGCTTCGAGCACATCATGATTGCCAAGGATCAATCGAAATTGCAGAGGAGCTTTAGATTTTAGCCATCTTTTAAATATATCCCAACCTTGGTTATAATCGCTATGGAAAAGATCGCCTAGGAAAATGACTTCCTTAGGTTGGAAAAGGTTGATCAGCTTTTCGATGGTATAAATGTCTTTAGAATGGATGAGGTCGGAAACGGGGATACCAGATTTTCTGAAATGACCCGCTTTGCCAAGGTGAACGTCTGCAATAATGAGCAAGCTTTTTTCTTTCCAATAGATAGCTTTTTCAGGAAGAAGTAACAATTTTTGCCCCAGAATTTCGTGTTCCATTCAAATGTTTCTAAACCTTTTATAGGGGTTGAAGGTAATAAAATCAAGATTGAATTTATGAAGCTAATTATCTCTTTACTTTTTATGTCTGTTTTAAGTTTTTCTCCTGAAACCAAAGAGGGTGACGTCATTCTTGGTACTTGGCTTACCGATGAAAATAAAGCTAAAATCGAAGTTTACAAGCAAAAAGGGCTGTATCATGGAAGAATCATTTGGTTGAAAGAGCCATTGAATGAAAAGGGTAAGCCGAAGCTGGATAAAGAAAATAATGACAAATCCATGCGCCAGAGGCCAGTTATAGGGATGAATCTTATTCAAGGATTCGAATTTAAAGGCGATAAATGGGAGGGAGGAGAAATTTACGATCCAGAAAATGGCAAGACCTATTCTTGCGTCATTAAAATGAAAG
Source organism: Roseivirga sp. (assembly GCA_047636255.1). Lineage (GTDB taxonomy): Bacteria > Bacteroidota > Bacteroidia > Cytophagales > Cyclobacteriaceae > Roseivirga. The sequence continues at coordinate 6,197 of JBLIKG010000039.1, forward strand.
GCAATAAATTAGAAGTGCGTGGTTATGTAGGGATGACGATGTTTGGAAGAACAGTGATTTGGACTCGCGCTAAGGTTACGGATTAATCATTCGTCCATTGAATTTTTACCGCTGAGATTTTTTCGGTTTCTAACCTAATATCATCCAGTACTTTAAATCCATTTTTTAGATAGAATACTAAGGGCGAAAAGTAAGGTTCTCCGTTGAGTTTATGTGCCTTGTCATGGTCGACAACCCAACCATTTAAAGTTTGCATTTGTATTTTAGCTTCATTGATCAAGCTCTTTCCTAAACCCTTATTTTGATGCTTTGAGTCTAGGATAATTGAAAACCGTCTTTCTTTGTCTCGTTCAAATGTTGCCATCCAACCGATTAATTGATGATCCTCTTCGACTAAATAATGAAGTGGATTGCCAGTTTTTGACAAGTACTCTTCAAAGCCATCCATGCTTTCATAAGCTAAGCCTGCTGGGTATTCTGCATTCCACAGTTTTAGAATTTGTGCTTTTTGGTCTTGGTTAAGAAAATCCACCAGTTTTATTTCCATATTTCATAAAGTGCTTGAATAGAGCGGATTCAAGATAGTATTTTAGAACTTAAAATGAACTGGATGATGTGCCCTTAATTCCTATCTTCGGGTTTGAATAAAGACACCATCATGATCAAGTTATCCCAAATTGCATGCCTTAGTTTTTTAACTGTTTTGACATTAAGTGTTTCGGCTCAAGAATTACCTTATGCTCAAATCCCGAATGCACCTCAAATTTATACCTCTGGTACCATCATGGGGCGATTAGCAGACGGTCTTGGCTTTCGATTTTATTGGGCTAGTCAAGGATTGACCGAAGAGAACTTAGCTTTTAAAGCAGGAGAGGAGACCAGGACAATCGGTGAAACCATAGATCATATTTATGATTTGGTGTATATCTATTCAAATGCCATGAAAGAACAACCTACGGTTTACCCGATTAACAAAGCCGAATTATCCTTTGAAGAAAAGCGCACTGCTATTTTGAAGAATATAGAAATGGCCAGCGCTATCCTAAAATTTAGTGAGGACAAGGACTTTGAGCGCTATCAAATGATTTTTCAATACCCACAAGGCAATGGTCAAAAACTACCTTTCTGGAATGCACTTAACGGGCCTTTAGAAGATGCGCTTTGGCATATCGGGCAGGTGGTAAGTCTTAGAAGAATGGCAGGTAATCCATTTGACGGAAAAGTAGATCTAATGAATGGAGTTAGGAATTAATTGGTACTTCGTCAATCCCCCTGCCCCCTTTAATAAAGGGGGAGTAGTTCGAATTACTTCATCAGTAAATAATGAATCACGGCAGCTTAAATAACGAATAACACTAGGGCTTATGTAAAAAGATTGGTAACAGCCTCCCCCTTGACTAAGGGGGTAGGGGGATTAAAAAAAAGCCCCAAATAGGGGCTCTTAAATCAATACTTCGCTGGTGTCCCTGCCGGTGGAAGGGAATTTTTAATAAACTCTCGAATATCTTCATTGGCTTTTTCAAGGTCTTCGGCCCGGAGGTACATCATATGTCCACTGCGGTAACCTTTAAAGCTCATTCTTTCCTTCAACTTACCGCTTGGGTCTAAATGCCACATATTGTATTTGGCGTTAAAGTAAGTAGTTGCGCCATCGTAATAACCGCTCTGGGTCATTACATGCAAATAGGGATTCATGGCCATCGCTGCGCGAAGATTTTCGCCTGTATTATCACCTGTTCTATCCCAAGGGTTTACAGGCCCGAACATGTTGTATTTAATGTCGGTTTTGTAACCAAGGTCATTGGTAAAATAGTAGTTAATGGCCGGGGTAAAGGAATGCAGCCAAGAAGTCAATTCAGAGTTGTAGTCTGGTCCCATTCCAGCATCCATTCTGTCAATTCCTTTATAGCGAGAATCAAGACGGCCAACAGTTCTGCCTTCATGTCTTAAAAGGTCTTTCCAGAAAAAGTTGGTAGGCACATCTAGATTGAGGTCACGGATCACACTTTCATCTAAACCAGAATAGCGGGCAAACATTTTTATTGCCTCACTCTTTTCTGTATCGGTTGCCCAAGCTCCTTTTGCCATTACTGGCAAAAGCTTGTTCATTGTATAACTTTCTGCTTCTTCGAGTACATCTAGTAAGTCCTTGTTTTGTAAGTCTACGGGTAGTTGTTTATGGTACCAAGCCGCGGCTGCGTAATAAGGCAGTCTGTTGGCAGCTTCAACGGGACCACTTCTGTCGATTCCTAAATCAGTAGGAGAGACAAGAATTACCCCATTCAAATACATCCATTGGTTGTTTTGTAAGGCATAAGCCAAACCCGAAACGCGGTTTGTGCCATAACTTTCCCCAATCAAATACTTTGGAGAATTCCATCTGTTAGTCCTTGTGACAAAAGTATTCACCCACTCTGATAAATAGGCGATGTCTTGATTCACCCCAAAAAAGGTGGAACGCTCAGCCTCTGGATCCACGATTCTGGAATAGCCAGTATTCACTGGGTTGACGAAGACAATGTCCGCTACATCTAAAATTGAGTTTGGATTATCTTTTACCCCATAAGGTTGAACAGGATAGCCTTCATCATCGATTTTAAGAATGCGTGGCCCAGTATAGGCCAAGTGCATCCAAACAGAAGCAGAGCCAGGGCCTCCATTAAAAGAAATGACCAATGGCCTCCTGTCTTTGTCTTTTACATCGGTTCTTTCATAATAAGTGTAAAATAGAGTGGCAATGGGGTGGCCATCTTCAGCCCAAACAGGCTGTGTACCCGCGGTAGCAGAATATGGCACCTTTTTACCCTTGATCATCACCTCATGCTGGCTGGTGACAGATGATTCGGTTTCGATTTTCCTACTCTGAGCGATGGTTGTCATCGCCATAGTGAGCATCAAAAATAGGCTGAGTCTAAATTGCATAGCGTTTATTTATTTGCTTTTGAATTGATTCTCTTTACTTAAACCCTTGTTAAGTTTTTTCACTGTTTCGTTAAGCATTTTTGTTTGCTTAGGCCTCAATTTCACGAGCATTTCTTTATAGTAAGCCAGTTGAGAAGCTTGGTCCTGAGTAAGTAAGCCAATCCAACCTTGAGCCTCAGAATAAAGACCTCTAGTACGACTCAGCAATTCAGAGTAAAGACCGATCGTGTCTTCAATTTCATCACCAGCGGATTCATCATATTCAACTTTCTTTCTTTTTAAAGTGGCCATATGAGCTTGTAATGGCTGCATGTTCGCCATTTCAGCAATAACATCATTATAGAGATTGCCGATTTCCATCAATTTGGCTGTCCAAGCTTTTCTATCAACAATGTCGATATCCAATCTTGGGTCGTCCTTTACCTCAAATGTTTGAGTGAAAGCTTCGCCTTTTACTACAAGTTTGGCTACATAATTCCCTGGCACTACTGGCGCACCGCCCATGCCAAAACCACGTCCTCTAGAAGATGGAATTGCATTCAAATCTGCGTGATTCATATCCCAATATTCTCTTTGAATACCAGCCGTGGTATCAGGTGCTAAAGTTCTGATCAAGTTGCCATCAGTGTCATGGATCGTTAAAGCGATGTCCTTTTTATCGGTAGCGCTTTTTAAATAATAGTCGATTATGGCACCTGGTGTTGGATTATCACCTCTGAAGAACATATCGCCCACATGTGCTCCTTCGCGAGTATAGTCAATACGCTCCGCAGTTGGAATACTGAATAAGGCTGCATTTTGGCTTGAAACGCTTGGTGTTAATTCCTGTATGGCATTTAGGTTATCCAAAATCCAAACCCCACGACCGTGTGTAGCCAGCACTAAATCATTATCTCTAGGATGAATTACCATGTCGTTGAAAGGGAGTGTCGGCATATTGTTCTTTAACTCAACCCAGTTTTTCCCTTCATTATTAGAAATGTAGAAGCCGAACTCAGTCGCTAAATAAAGTAGGCTTGAGTTTTTTGGATCTTCTCGCATGGTGCGCACCACTCGGTTGACGGGTAGATTACCTAAAATGGAGGTCCAGCTTTTTCCTCCGTCTGATGTTTTATAGAGGTAATTTGTAAAGTCATCATTTCTATAGTTGTTAATGGCAACAAAGGCAGTTCCAGGATTATGGCTAGAAACTTCAATGGTATTGATCCATGTTTCTTTGGGTAGCCCACTCAATCTTGAAGTGACATTTGTCCATGTTTGGCCATCATCCTCTGATACTTGCAACAACCCATCATCTGTTCCAGCATAAAGGTGGCCTTGAATAAATTTATCCTCGGCAACTGCGGTAAGGGTAGGGTAGTAAGGGATTCCATCGTCAAGCGAAGCGGTATTTTCGTCCGCTCTTTTGTCCATTATCTTCAACTCTCTGCGGTTAACTTTTGTGGTTAAATCGCCCAGAGATTTCCATGAATTACCTCCATCGGTACTCTTCCAAAGCACATTGGTTCCCGCATAAATAGTATTTGAATTATGATGAGAAAGGAAAAATGGCCCATCCCAGTTGGCAGGCGCCATAGCATTTTCTAAATCTGGTTCAGGTAGTCCTGGCCCCCAGAAATCCCAGTTTCTCCTTGCTCCAATGGCACCTTTAGGATCTCCTGGTCGAATTGATTTACGCTGTCCAGTGTTCAGGTCGAGTTTGAAGAGGCCTAAATATTGAGATTCACCATACATCACGCCAGCTTCTGCTCGGTGTGGTAAGCTAAGGAAACCATCACCGCCACCAGTTCTTCTCCAATCGGAATTTAAAATACCATCACCGTTGTAAGTTGCATTTGGGCCAACCCAGCTTCCGTTGTCTTGTAAACCTCCATAAACATTGTAGGGAATGGCCATGTCAACCGAAATTCTATAAAACTGGCTTACTGGCAAGTTGGTAACGAAGAGCCATGTTTTAGCCATATCATACGAAATTCCAACGCCACCATCGTCACCTTTGATCACGTGGCGAGAATCATTGGGATTCACCCATAAAATTCTGTCATCACCGTGCAATGATTGGCGCGGAGCACGAAAAGTCTTTCCACTGTCTTCAGAAACACTGAATTGATTTTGCATATAGACCCTCTTGTCGTTATTCGGGTCAACCAAAGGCTGACTAGCATACATTGGTCTAGGATTCCAATCGCTCATCAAAGTCCAAGATTCGCCTTTGTCTTCTGATCTATAAAGGCCTGCTCTTCTCTCGTTATATGCCGTGGAGGCATTGTATTGAAAGCCTTGCTCCACAGAAGCATACATGATATTCGGATTTTTAGGATAGATAGTGATCCCAATTCTGCCATATTCCCCGGCAGGAAGTCCATTCTTCAATTCTTTCCAAGTTTTACCGCCATCGGTTGATTTGTGTAAGCCTGAGCCCGGCCCACCGCCATCAAATCCATAAGGTTTTCTTCTTCTCTGGTAAGTAGCAGCATAAACAGTATTTGGGTTGGAAGGGTCCAAAGTTACATCCACTACTCCGGTGTCATCATTTACATAAATGATCCTCTCCCAAGTTTTGCCACCATCGGTGGTTTTGTAAAGACCTCTTTCATTATTTGGCCCCCATAAGTGCCCCATTGCGGCAACATAAACAGTATTACTATCTGTTGGATGAAGTGCGATTCGACCGATGTGGTGGGAGTCTTTCAACCCCATATTTTCCCAAGTTTTGCCTCCGTTGCTAGATTTGTACACACCATCGCCCCAGCCAGAACTTTGGCGACTTGCTCTTTCGCCTGTACCTACCCACAAGATATTCGTGTATTTTTGATTGAGGGTAATAGCGCCAACAGAATGAGTGGCTTCATTTTCGAAAATTGGTTTCCAAGTCACACCATTATTGGTGGTTTCCCAAACACCGCCAGTTGCTGTGGCAGCATAGAAGGTAAATGGATCAGATTCTTTAACTGCTAAATCGACTACACGACCGCTCATATTTGCGGGGCCAATGTGTCTTAAATTTAGGCCAGAATAGGTGGAGGATGATACTTGGGCAAAGACTGAATTGGTGATAAATCCCAAAATTAGCCCTGCTAGGAGCACGGTTTTTCTCATTTGCATTGGTTGATTAGTATAAGGTTTCAAGATAAGCATTGAAACGTTTGGTTTGAACGTATTTTTTAAGAGCGGTTAAACGATCTGAACGGTAATGAAATTAAGTTTCTTTTAACTTACTTTGAGGTCGTCAAGGGTAGAAACTGGTCATTTCTACATGAAATGACCGTTTCGCCAATGAAGGTATTCTTATTCTTTTTTTTAATTGCATTAGGTGTTGAATGCATTGCTCAAGATACTTTAGACTACAGACCCAAGCTTGTTGAATTAAGCCTCGAATCCCATTCGGGCTACAATGCTACCCCAAAACCTTCTCAAAACATGGATAATCTCACCCGTGTCAAACAAGACATGGCCTTAAAAATGAGAGTGGGTATTCCAGTTATCTTAAATGCTAAAACCACGTTTGCTGTTCAGCTCAAATTTGATCAACAATATTATACAACTGAAAACAGTACAAACGACCTTTTCAACTACTTGAATTCTCATCAATTGACGAATACAGGTTTGACACTCTATTATCAACGAAAATTGACTGAAGGAAGAAGTCTGACTTTTGCTACTCAGACCGAGTTAGCAAGTGATCGATGGGAACTCAATGGTAATTCTGGGCGCTATTTGGTGAATGGAAATTATATGAAAGACCTTAACTCGAAAACGAGCATTGGTTTTGGTGGGGTAGTTAATTATGCATTGGGA